>JAQBZB010000535.1 GCA_027622275.1 Planctomycetota bacterium
CGTCGCATGGCAGGTTGGAATACCGATTATCTTGCCCGAGTCCTTGGACTACAAAAGACTTAGTGTGCGTTTGCCGTGTCCTGCGGTCCTACCGCGATTATGCCAGTCAGGTCGCCGACGACGAAGACGCCAAGCCGTAACGTATCAACCCCGAGATACTATAAATCGGTCCGCGCGGCAGGTGGCTACTGCGGCGCATCAACGAGCCGCCAGGTGATGTCACACGTTCCCTGTTGTTGCTGGACCGCCTCGACACGGAACAAGGCGTACAGATCGGTGTTCCGGTCCACCGTGTGAACTACGTAGATGTGTCCCAGAGCTGTCGGGACAAACTCTCGCCGAGGTTGCGGATGCGGCGGCAGCTTTGCCAATCGCGCGGTATCAAGCTGTTCCCAATCCATCTTGCCGAGATCGACAATGCGGCTGCGATCGTCCGAAACCATCGTCACATGGAACTGCTCGCCGCCGTTACCGTACTGTAAATCCCAATCGTTGGCGTGCAGATACGCCGGATCATCACGCAGACCAAACTCGAAACTGAAAGTTGCCTTTTGATAATCTCGATGGACCGTGCGAGAAAACAGAGTCGCCTCGCCCAGCTTGACCTCTTTCGAATCGGCTTTCCCCGCGACGGATGCAGACGCTGGATCTGACTGTTGCTGAACTGCGAGCAATTGACTCAATCGTTGACGCAGCAACTCAATCTGCGCCTCTCGTACTCCGGCACCGCTTCCGCGCAAACCGGCCAGAGCCTGTTGTTGGTTGGCGACGCCAGCGCCGCCGCCCCCTTGGCCGCCCAATCCGCCCCCGACTCCGATGCCATCGTCGCCGTCACGGGCGCTCGACGGCCGAAATTGTTGCTGCCGCGCCGCTGGCTCGGGAGCAGGTGTTTGCGATTGCTGGGATTGTGTCGAGACAGCATCGAGTCTTCCGAGTTCGCCGAGTTGAATCTTGAGCTTCTTGGCGGCATCGAGAATCTCGGAAACGCCTTGGACGACACGAATCGCGTCAGTTAAGTCGGTGAATTCGCGAGTTGTTTCGTTAGCATTGATCGTTACCAGTAGGGGCGTCGTTGAATCGGGGCGGCGAGCATCTGCCTTTTGGATCGCTTCCAGTTTCGACAACGCACGCGTGATGCTCTTTGTCGTCGTCGGCTTGCCATCCACCGTGATTACGATTTCCAAGACGCCCGACTTTGGCAGTTCGTCCGGCGGACCTTCCTCGTCGGCAACAAGTTGGGATGAGAGCGGCAGTACAACGGCAACTGCTGCTGCGAGTGCCATAACACGTGCGGGCCAGGAGAGTGTTCTGTTTAGCTTTCGACGCAACATCATCTGATTCCTCCGGTCAAGAAATTCGACTTGCCCAACTGCTCTGGCCGCCGGAGGCAGAACTGGCGTTGCCTCCGCGATACAATCGATCGTCTGCATCAGGCGTCGCCGTGACCAATCCTTAATGATCACTCGCTCCACCGACGAGACAACTCGTCTCACTAAGATAAGACACCGCGTGTTTGCCGTCAAGAATCGCCGACCGAGTATGCTTAGAAGTAGAGCGCATTTCAAAACTGGGATTTCGGGAGGGCGAAGCTCCTGCTGAGCCGGTTCGGCAGGAGCCTCACCCTCCCGGTAACTTTTCATCTGCTGGTCGCTACGCGGCAGCATCCTGTATCCCGTGCTCTCCGAGCACGGCAAGGTCTTGGCCTGTGTCGGCCGCGACGTGCAGTACGAACAGCAGAAACGCGAGTACCAGCAACTCTCCCCCGCCGAGCGATCCGGCAAGGGGCCTCCGGCCAAGCATCGTTTCCCGAAGGGCTGTCATCGCGGCCTCGAACTCTTCGGCCGGCACGCGAGCCGTCTCAAGGAACCCGGCTACCGCGATTTCATTGCCGACCACGGCTTGGTCATCGTTGAGGCTTCAACGACGTGGTCGGCCTCGACAATCTGGGCATCCCCGCCCTCGGCATCATGTCGAACCGGATGACGGACATGCAAGGCGAGAAGATCGCACGCTTCGCCAAGCAACTGGCGAGTGCCCGTGTGAACCTGATGTTCGATTGCGAGGCGTCGGGTGTTGAAGGGGCAAAGGAAGCTCTGTGGTTCTTCGCCGAGCGGCAGATCGACGTGCGGCTCGTTTGGTCTCCAGCGATTCACAGCGGTGCATTCAGCGGCAAACAACCGGAATCGATCACGCGGGCCGATTTGGAAATGCTCATCCAATAGGTTGTGCTACGGATCGAAACGAGCGTTCCAAAAGCAGATGACGGGACGGGTGCTTGGGGCTTTGATCTCCAAGGCGGAAAATCGTCGCCTTGTGCTCTGGCCAGTTGGCGCTGCCGACGCGAGCCACTCTCTCCGTCTTGTTGCACTGCATCGATTGATGGCAGCGAGGCACGCTCGGGACGCGCGTTTCGACGCGGCGGTGGGGGCGACCGCCGCTAGTTAGCGATTGCGGTTCGAGCCCTCCGTCGCGATCTCCGGCGGAGATTTTGATTGCGCTAAAACTTCACAGGTCGTTTTGTCCTGAGTACTTAGCGAAGTCGTGGGTGCATCATCTTGGTCACACTCGATTAGTGGGCGTTGAAGGGCTCGAAAATCAGGATGACTACGCGCGGAATCTGCATTCGGTTTGTTTCACCGCCGCAAGAATCTGCATCTTGGCAACTGTACCAGGTGTGCCGACGTCAGGCCCTTGTTCAAGCGACTGTTCGCGTACAGCGAACCACTTGCGATCCTCGGAAGGCCACGCCGGGTGGCTCGTTGCACGCGACCTTGTCAGATTGCCGGTGGTCAGTCGGTTCGCATAGAATCGTGCTGCGAGCCCCACGCAATTATCAGAGACACGAAAAAGTCCGTCAGGCAAGATCGAAGGGAACACCGATGCACGTTCGTTGTCCTCATTGTCAGCAAGCGATCGAAGTTGTCGAAAATGAGTCGTTGAAGGACTTGCCTTGCCCTTCGTGTGGCAGCAGCATCGATCTCCTAAGTCGCCAAGTAGACAACGGCGGAACAACGGCGTCATTTCGTGAGAGTCCAGCAC
>JAQBZB010000174.1 GCA_027622275.1 Planctomycetota bacterium
ACTCAAAAAAACGCCGCGCTACGCCGATGCCCCTCCACATTTTCCGATGTGATGAGAAATGCAGGTTAGCGCCACGGATCGACGAAATGCGTCGGCGGTTGGATCATTGTGCTTTCCGCTTGCGACAAAGCCATCGATTTGCTGATAGATCCGAGTGAGAGAACGCCGGGCTCGCATGCCAATTTCCAGCTTTGCGATGAACCGTCCCAGCAAATTCTTCGGCTCCAGGAGCACTTTGTGGCTGAGCAAGGTTCCGCCATCCGCCTGCGGGGTCAGCTCGACAATGTTAACAAACCAGTCAAATGGACCGTGCAAGAACTCGCGCAGCACGCTCATCCGCCGACCTTCGATCCATTCGAAAGGATGCTCTTCCCATGCGATGCGTTGTCCGGCAATTCGTGTTTCCGCAAACCGGCGGACTCCTCGCTCGGGGTCATTGCTCGTCGAGAACCGGGCTGGCGGCAATCCCATCGCCTGGTTCAGCCGATCCGTATTGGCAACAAACGGCCATAACTGTGCGGCGGATGAGGATAAGGTCCAAGTGAATTCAAACTCAAGCGTACTCGCCGCATTTCGCTGTGGAATGACGGGATGCAGGACCAGCGACGTCGCGTTGCCGTGCAGCAGGTTCTCTAGATCGACCAACAGCGCGCCCGCGTTCTCGTATCGAGCATCAGGATTCTTGGCCAGCGTCTTCTCGACAACTCGTTCGATACCACTGCTGATCCCGGGCTTGAACTTCGCCAGCGACGGGATTGGATCGTGGCTGTGTTGATTCAAGATCGCGACGTGTGTTTTTGCAACATACGGAGGCCGCCCAGCCAGCAAGTGAAACAACGTCGCACCCATTGAATAGACATCCGACCTGGCATCGGTTGCTTCGCCGCGGCATTGTTCGGGCGGCATGTAGAAGGGCGTGCCCAAGACCGCACCTTGCCGCGTGATCGCGAGCGACTCGCTTTGGTCGAGGCCGCTCGCTAGCCCGAAATCGGAGACCTTGACGAGCGGTTGTTGTGAGCCTTGGTCGACAACATGCTGGTTGATTGCTTGAACGCCTTCCTTGGTCAGTAGCAGGTTATCCGGTTTGATGTCGCGATGCACGATTCCACGGTCGTGTGCAACCGAGAGACCACGCGCAACATCGACCATCAACGCCAACGCAATTTCCTCGGAGAGCGAACCCTCCTTCTTCAGCAACTCCCCCAAGTTGCGACCTGGCAAGAACTCGATAACCAGGTAGTCGGTTCCTTCGTCAGCATTGAATTCAAGCAAGTTGGCGACGTAGGGACTGCGCGTCCTCGCAAGCATGCGAGCTTCTTTAGCGAAGCGTCGCCGCGATTGGGCGTCGCGCGCAACGATCTTGCCAAGTACTTTGATGGCGACGACCGTGCCATCCGCCAAGTCCTCGCCTCGATAAACCGCGCCCATGCCGCCTTCGCCAAGTTTTTCCATGATGCGAAAGCGTCCAAGTTGGGCGGGCATCGAATCGTCGGCTGGTAGGATGGGGTCGATCTCCAAGGCGACGGTTTGGTCCGGTTGCTTAACAGCGGAGACGTCTCGCGTCATCTGTAGAGTTTGATCCAGGCTCGGCAGCGTCGCGGCGGAAACACCGGTGAGCTGCCGCACACACGAATGAAGCTGACGTGCAAAGTCGGCTGCCTCGGGGCGCTCCGCCGGATCGCTGGCCAGGGATACCGACAAGAGGGATGCGAGTGTTGTTGCGATCGGCTTGAGGCCGTGATCTGAAGCAAGTGCTTCCGCGAGGCGCGACAGATCAAGGCCTGCTTCGTTCTTCTTGCCGAAGTCCTCTTCGAACAGGAGCCAATACAAGATCGCCGCAACGCTGAACACGTCGCTGGCGGGTTCAGGTTCGCCGCGATTCGCTTCCGGCGCTCGGAAGTCCGATACGGATTGCGATCCGAGTGCAGGGTCGATCGGGTACGTGCAATCGATGGTCCATCGCAGATCGCCACACCTTTGAATGTTACTAGGACAGATGGCACTGTGGACGAAGCCCACGCGATGAAGCGGAGGAAGCGCTGCCGCGAGTTGTTGCACGAGGTGAATTGCTGCAACCCGTCCGAGCGGTTGGCTTTCTTGCAGATCCGAGAGTTTCGGTCCGTCCAACCATTGAAGCGCTATGTACCGGGGCTGCGCATCTAACTCCACAGACTCAATGACGCGCACGGTGGGAGATTCGACGAGCGACGCCGTCGCGAGACGCTTGCGAAGGCCTGCCACGTCTTCTTTGCTGGTAGACTCCGACCCCAGCAGCCGAACTTCGATCGGCGCATCGGTTCGCGTGTCGATAGCTTGATAGCGAGCTAGATCGCCGCGAGGCAACGGTGCAATCAGCCTGTACGTTCCAACCTGCATGAGTCCAAGGAAAGCCAAATGGTGGAGAAACCGATGGCGGACGACCGACCCGCGAACAGCGACGACCTTGCGGCAACGATGTTGTACAGGATCGGAAGATAAGATGCACGAGTCCCGTGCCGCACAGCCGCACAATCGCCGCATCATCTTACACGTCGCGTCAGTCGAGGTAATTAGGGCTGCGGACTACGCGTCCACTTGCTTTGCAGTGATTCCCGCAATTGCTAACATATTGCGAAGCTTATGCACTCACACTAGGAGACGTTTCATGTCCTCTCGCATCCGCATGCTTTCCATGCTGTTAATCCTCGTTGGAATCGTTCTGGAGGTCACCGCCCAGACACGCGAGGAGAAGGTTCGCGAAGATCGCCGCAAGGTCGAAGCAGAAGGGTTCTGGATCTACAACAATTTGCCGTTGGCGTTTGACACGGCGAAGAAACACGGTAAGCCGATCTTGGTGGTGCTGCGGTGCATTCCGTGCGAAGAGTGTGTGAAGCTGGATGATGAACTGGTCGAGCGAGACCCGGTGATCCGACCGCTGCTGGACAAGTTCGTGTGCGTTCGCGTGGTGTCGACCAACGGCCTCGATCTGTCGCTGTTTCAGTTCGACACGGATCAATCGTTCGCGGTGTTCTTCCTGAATGCCGACCAGACGATCTACGGACGTTTTGGAACCCGCTCGCATCACAGCGAGTGGCTCGGCGATGTGTCGCTTCCAGGATTGGCGGCGGCCATGCAGGGCGCGCTCGCGCTGCATGCGGACTATCCCGCCAACGCTTCGTCCTTGTCAGCAAAGCGAGGTCCGAAGCCGGACGTTGCGTCGCCGGAGTTGTACCCCTCGCTCAAGGACAAGTACACCGACTCGCTCGACTATGCCGGGAACAATGTCGTCAAGAGCTGCATTCATTGCCATCAGATCGGCGACGCGCAGCGAGACATGTTCCGGACCAGGGGCAAACCATTGCCGGAATCCATCCTGTTCCCTTATCCGCATCCGAAATCGATCGGATTGATACTCGACCCCGATCAACGTGCGACGGTGAAGGCAGTTCAGCCTGAAACGCCCGCCGCGCGAGCTGGCTTCAAAGCCGGCGATGTGATCGATTCGCTCGCCGGTCAACCGCTGCTGTCGATCGCGGATATCCAATGGGTTTTGCACCAGACACCAGCGACAGGCGGACGGATTGCCGTACGAATCCAACGCGACGCCGCTACGCAAGACTTGACGTTAGCGCTGGGCTCCAGCTGGCGGCAAGCGGACGATATCTCTTGGCGGGTTTCCTCGTGGGGCTTGCGGCGGATGACGACGGGTGGCATGTTTCTGAAGACAGCCAGTGCGGAACAACGACAAAAGGCGGGAGTCGCCGACGGCAACATGGCGCTGTTTGTCGAAGACGTCGGCCAATATGGTGCTCATGCCGCGGCGAAGAACGCGGGCGTTCAAAAAGGTGACATCCTAGTCGCCTTTGACGGCCGAACCGATCTCGTGCGCGAAGCCGATATCTTCCGCCAGGGCATGTGGGAGCGAAAGCCCGGCCAACGCGTGCCCGTGACTGTCTCGCGCAACGGCAAGCAGATTCAACTGCAATTACCAATGCAGGAGTAATTGCCGCGCTATTGCCCTAGACGAGCAACTGACGGCAAGACACCAGACGCGTCGAATGGCAACGGTCGCAGATCGCTGATGATTTCCAAGTCGTCTCGCGTGCGGGCTTCCTCCAGATAGGCGGCCGAGCATTCGACTTCGGCGACTTCGAGGGTGTTGTGAATCCACATCAGTTTGGCGTCGACGGGCTCGGTCAGCCCGATGATAGGGAGAGATACGTCGAGCACTTCGCGGTCGGTGGAGTAGTGGATCGGAATCATCGCGCCGGTGGCGTGTCCGCCTGTGAGGCAGTTCGTGCGCGTCGCGTGGACGTCCATGGCATCGATCGCTCTTGTCAATGCAAACTCTGCCAACCCGATGCCGGTGGCGTTGCCATGTGTCTCTTTCGTGAGGCCGCGAATGATGATGCTGCGGACCTTCGGCCATTCGTCTTCACGTGCGGCGTGATCGAGATACTTGCGGCCGACGACATTCGTATCCATTCCGGTGCCGCTGATGTTCTTGCCCATCTCGTCGATCAGCAGCAGATCGGCCGTCTTGAACGGCAGACTCGGGAGCCACTGCTTGGCGAGTACGAGCAATTCTTTCTCGCGATCTTCAAACTCGTGCGGAGCGACCGCCTTGATCTTGGCCGTCTCGTCGTATCCGTTTTCGACGACCGCAACGCCGGCCACGACACGGCACTTCGCCAGCACTTCCCGGGCGACGCTGCGAACGATCTGTCCGAAGCTGTAATCCTTGATCGCGCGATGATAGATCCTCGCACCGGCATGTTTGCCAAGTCCGATCAGCATCATCTTCATCAAGCCGCTTTCAATATCTCCGTAGAAGCCGGTGTGCGGTTTGACGCGTCCACAAACCACGACATGGTCCGCCTCGAAGGCCTGCTTGTCGAAGTGAACGTCGAAGCCCTCCGTTGCCTGACACACCACGACCGTGTCCATACTGGCTCGAATCGGGCAGCCGCAAAACGCTTCGGTGATGCCATAACTTTCGATAATCTTTTGCTGGCCCTCTGCCGTGCCGCCGCCGTGGCTGCCCATCGCGGGAACAATGAACGGCTCGGCTCCCAGCCCCTGGAAATGTTCGGCGATCGCCTTGATGACCAGATGGATGTTGGCGATGCCACGACTGCCGGCCGTAATCGCCACGGACTGGCCGGGCTTTACTTGATCCTGGAGTGAAAGGCTCGCCAGCTGGGAAGCGACTTCCGCGGGGATGTCGGTCACCTGCGGTCGCTCGAAGGTTTGACGAACGCGGAAGATTTGCGGATAGTCGGACATCGTGGGGGGACTCCAGGGCGGTTGTATGGACGAGCTACAACTCTTTATAGCACAGCGGCGGGGGCTGGTTCTATGGTTCACCATTGCCGAAGGAGGCAAGTATACTAGGACTCGTCGCGTCAGTGAGTAGGGTACAAGTCCTCGCAGTTCCGGCAACGATTCCGAGAAGATGCCGGAACAGCGCAACGCCTTGTTCCCGCCTGCGTGTGTCGCGAGGCCCGCGATGCTTGGGAGTGTTGGATGCCGATCGAGTTCTATTGCCCAGGATGTGGGAACCTGATGCGGACGCCGGATGAAACGGCGGGTCGCAAGGGGCGATGTCCAACGTGCCAACTGAAAGTGCAGATTCCAGCGAAGTCTGTCGCTGCGACCTCGTCGGAATCGGCGGTCGCTCGAACGGCGCTCGCAGCCAGCAACAAAGGCAAGGCTCCCGAACCGATTCGCTTCGATTGCGGCAGTTGCGGCAAGACCTTAAGCATTGCCGCGACGAATGCGGGCAAGAAGGGAAAGTGTCCGCACTGCGGCGAATTGATGTCGATCCCCTTGAAGTCGCCCGCCTCGGGGGAGCGGTGGAAGGGGACGCCGAAACAAAAATCGAAGCCTGCACCCGCGCCATCATCGACGCCCGCCTCAACGCCGCGGCCCGCGCCAATCAAATCCGACGGCGCGAAGATCGAGTTTCCTTGTTCGAACTGCCGGGAAGTTGTTCGTGTCGGAGTTGCCGCGGCTGGCAAGAGAGGACAGTGCCCTCGATGCAAAGCGGTGATTCAGATTCCGCTCAAATCGACCAACGTGTCCGGGTTGCAACCGATTCCCAGCGGCAAGCCGACGACGACATCACCTCGACCGCAAGCCAAGCCGACCGGATCAATTCCCGGTTTGACTCCGCTGCCGAGCAATCCGCCAGCATCATCTGGCTTAACACCGTTAGACGATGGTGGTCTGTCACCACTCGAGCCGCTTGGACTAACGCCGCCCGGACCTGCTGGCTCCGTGGGACTCGGCGACGATCTCTTTGGCGGTGATCCGTTCGAAATCGGTCAGGCGGACGGCCGCAACCCATTCGGGACCTCTTTGAATCCTTACTCGGCACCGGCCCCGGTTCCTGTGACTCCGGTTCGGTCGAGACAGGGCAATCGAACCGGTGCCGAGATCGCGACGATGATTTGTGGTGGATGTCTCATTTTTTATGCAGTCGCGCAGATTGTCATCGTTGGGCTGTCCTTGGTCTTTCATAGTTCTGCGGCGTTTAGCATGATGGACCGCTTGCGCGAGCAAGGAGAGGACGAGGCATTTGCCGCCGGAGTTGTCGCCGGGCAGATCTTCGCTGTCGTCGTGAGCGGCGTTGTCATGCTCACGATCCTGGCGGGCGGCATCCAGATGATCCGATTCAAGGTCTGGGGCTTGTGCTTGGCAGCGTGTATCCTGACGATGATGCCATGCAATTGTTTTTGCCTTCTCGGAATGCCGATCGGAATCTGGGGGATCGTCATGCTGTCTCTAAGCCCCGTCCGATCCGCGTTTCGTTAGCAAAGTAGGGTGGGCGGTGCCCGCCAGTTCAATTGGTGGCACTGCCCACCCGACAATTCGCAATATACAAAAGGCTCGGAGTTCTCCATGCCCATCCAGTTTCAATGCCCTCATTGCCAACATGCGATGCAGCTGCCCGATACCGCGGCCGGCAAACAGGGAAAGTGTCCCAAATGCTCCAACGCGGTCACGGTTCCCGCCGTCAGAGCCGCGGCTCCGCTCAATCCTCACGACGAGGAATTCTGGTCTGAAGTGGGCGAGAAGAAGGAATCGGTCTCCGACGAACCCGAGGAGCCAAAGCATGTGAAGACGAGCGATGCGCAGCTTCTGAAGAAGATGTTGGGCAAAGCCGAAGCAGCGAAAGTAGTTAAACGCATCGGCATGCCGTGGGAGCGTCCTCGAGAAGGTAGCATGTTCGAACGGTATTGGGATACGGCGATCGGTGTGATGAACAACCCAACGGAAACATTTGCGGAGATGAGAGTGACGGGAGGTATGGGATCGCCGCTGAGGTTCCTGCTCCTCGGCGCGATGCTAGGGGCGCTAATTGCGGCTGTCTATGTCGCCGCCATTATTGCCATCGTAGGAGCTTCGGGATCTGGGGCCATGACCGAGGCTGCGGCAGAAGGTGGAGCGGATGCGGCGACGGCGTCGACCGCCGTGACGATTGGCATGATCATCGTGATGGTGATTGCCTTCTTCGGCACGTTCCTCGGAAGCCCGATCGTAGCAATCATTCATGTCTACCTCCAAGCCGCGGGCCTGCAGATCGCGTTGCCGATCGTGGGTGTCAAGCAATCGGTCTTCGAGAAGAATTTCCGCGTTACTGCCTTCACGAACGGATCGATCTTCTTGTGCAACATCGTACCGGTCCTCGGTTCAGCTTTCATGCTATTCATGTGGTTCAATGGCATGATCAAAGGACTCGAATCGGTCTACGAACTTTCCAATAACAAAGCCGCGTCGGCGGTGTTGCTCTTGTTCGTTCCGCTCGTCTTACCGATTGTCGCCGTTGTTGGATTCTTTGCACTCACGATGCTGGGATATATCTGATGACCCGCCCGCATCGTCGACCGAGTACGGGAACTGTCCACCGAACCAGCCAGAAGAAAGTGATTGCTCACCATCGTGACGGGGCTTGTTGGAATCATCGTCGTGGTTGTGACCTGTTGCGTCGGCAGCGTCGTCGTCGCACCTGTTTTACTTGGCGTCCTCTATTCCACGATTTACATTTTGGCGACAGGCCAACCAACGTCTAGCTCACAGCCGCGAGTGTAGTTGGCGAAGTCGTACGTGGCCGTTCGCTCCGCGAACGAGCGCATTTTCGCGGAGCGAAAAGCCACGTACATACGATCTATGATGACTGCAATCGAGCAGAGTATGACACACCCATTTCCCCCCTGCTGAAACACATCGGATCATGGCAATATCATTGAGTCGTCTCACCCTAACTTGCCTGCAGGTCGTTTTGCTCTTGGGTCGCCCCGCGTCTGGGCAAGCACCCTCAGAAGACAAGTCAACAATCGCAGAACTCGCCGCCAAGATGCCTCAAATCCCTCCAAAGACGCCGCAGGCATCCCGCAAAGCCATCGAGTTGCACGCAGACTTCCGGGTCGCGTTGGTTGCCGCCGAGCCGCTCGTGCGTGATCCGGTCGCGATCGACTTCGATGAATCGGGGCGGATCTTCGTCGTCGAGTTACCCTCCTATAACGGATACGCCATCGCAGGTTTTACGGGCACCGGGGCGATCCGTTTGCTGGAAGACATCGACGACGACGGCACCTGCGACAAGAGCACCGTTTACCTCGACGATCTCAAATATCCCACGGCCATTGCCTGTTGGGACGGCGGATTGTTCGTCGGCGACGCGCCGGACTTGCTGTACGTGAAAGACACGGATGGCGACGGCCAGGCGGACAGCCGTCAAGTCGTGTTCACGGGCTTCGGAACCGACGCCGCGGGCGAGGCACACTTGAACTCGATTCGATGGGGGTTCGACAATCGCTTTCATCTTTCAACCAGTCTGTCGGGCGGCGACATTCGCGTTGCCAGCGATCCCGAGGCCGCCGCCGTTTCCGTTCGGGGCCGCGGTTTCATCTTCGATCCGCGGGATCTGACCAAGTTTGAGCTGACCAGCGGCGGTGGGCAGCATGGAATGAGCATGGACAACTGGGGCCGCAAGTTTGTCTGCTCGAACAGTGTTCCCGCGCAGATGCTGATGTACGACGATCGGTACTTGGCCAGGAACCCTTCGCTGCAAGCGCCGGCCGCCGCCGTTGATATTGCACCCGAAGGGAGGCTGACGCATTTGTATCGAGTCAGCCCCGCCGAGCCTTGGCGGGAACTGCGAACGAGCCTCCGCAAGACGGGCAAATTCCGCGGTTCGGACGAAGGTGGAAAGCCGTTTGGCTTCTTCACGGGTGCGACCGGGATCACGATCTTTCGCGGCGATGCTTGGCCTGACGCCTATCGCGGTAACCTGCTGGTCGGTGACGTGGCGAACAATCTGATCTACCGTGCCACGCTCGAGCAACAGGGAGTTGGCGTGGTCGCCCGCCGCGCCGATCAGGACCGCGAGTTCTTCGCCTCCCGCGACATTTGGACTCGTCCCGTTCAGTTCGCCAACGCACCTGATGGGACGCTGTACGTACTGGATATCTATCGCGGATTGATCGAAGGAGCAGCGTTTCTACCGCCGGAGTTTCTGGAATTCATCAGCCCGGTCAGCGGCAACGATCGCGGCCGCATCTATCGCATCGAACACACGTCTTTCAAACGCCGGAAAACGCCGGCATTGCAGGAGCTATCGACGACCGAACTGGTCGCCCTGCTAGGGCATCCGAACGGCTGGCATCGCGATACGGCTTCTCGATTGCTGTACCAGCGGCAAGATCGTGCAAGTGTCGGAGCGCTCGAAAATCTGGCTCGAAATAGCACGCTCGCCGAAGGGCGAATGACGGCTTTGTATTCGCTGTCTGGGCTCGACGCCCTGCGTGAATCAGTTTTGTTGGCGGCCCTGGAAGACTCTGCTCCGCTGGTTCGCGCACAGGCACTGCGGCTCGGCGAGCGGTTTGTCTCCGAGTCGCCCGCTCTGGTTGCTCGCATGTGTCGTATGACGGAAGACACAGACAATCGCGTTCGTTATCAGCTGGCGTTCTCGCTCGGAGCGGCCACCGGCACGGAGCGCAAAGCCGCGTTGTCAAGGCTGGCGGTCAGCGACGGCAGCGACCCGTGGTTTCGCCTCGCCATACTCAGTTCGCTGTACCAGGGAAGCGGCGACGTCTTTGAATCGGTTGTCTCCAATCAGGAGTTTCGTGATGCACCGCACGGCCGCGAGTTTCTCCTCGCGCTCGCGAAGCAGATCGGCACGAATCATCGGCAAGATGAAATCGCGGTCGTGCTCAAGTCACTCAGCGACCTCCCAGATGCCGAGAAGCCGCTCGCCGAATCGCTCGTCACGACGCTGGCCGAACAACTCAAAGGCGATGCCCGCCAGGAGATGCTGGCGGCAGCTGGCGGCAAGGCTGGCGTGGTGCTCGATAATCTGCTTATACAGGCCAAAGCCGTCGCCAGTGACGATTCACAACCGATCAACGCTCGTGTTGAAGCCGTTCGCACGCTACGACTTTCGCCGCTCGCCGCCGTTCAGAATCAGTTAGTCGCGCTGCTCGCTTTGCGGCAACCGGTCGAAGTGCAAGTCGCGGTTCTGGACTCGCTCGCTGAGTTCGACGAACCGGAGGTTGCGGATTTGATCCTGGCTTCCTGGTCGAGCTTGAGTCCGCGGTTGCGGGCCGGAGCCGCGGAAGCCTTAATGTCGCGTCCGGCATGGCTTGCGGCTCTGTTAAACCAAGTCGAACGAGGGGCCGTTGCGCGGGGCGATCTCGATCCCGCGCGCGTCGAATTGCTGAAGCAACATCCTGACGCGAAGCTTGCCGCAAGAGTCTCGGGCCTGTTTGCGGCGACCACCCTGCGGGAGCGCCAAGAAGTCGTCGACCAGTACCAGACCGCGTTGCAAACTGCCGGCGTAGAAGATCGCGGAAAGGATGTGTTCAAAAAGGTTTGTTCCGCGTGTCACCAGCTGGAGGGCGTTGGCACAGCGATTGGGGCTGATCTGAAGGGGATTCGCAATCGTGGGCTGGCTGCCGTGATGCTGAACATTCTCGATCCGAACCGCGAAGTGAAGCCTCAGTTCCAGTCTTACGTGATCGTGACCGAAGACGGTCGAATTACGACCGGCATGATCCAAGCGGAGAACGCGAATGGCCTGACCGTACGCCGGGCGGACGGGACATCCGTTGTGATCCAACGCAACCAGATTGAAGAACTCAGCAGCACGGGGGTTTCGTTCATGCCGGAAGGCTTGGAGAAGCAGATCGACCCTCAAGCGATGGCCGATCTGCTGGCCTATTTAGACGCCTTGCCATAATTGAATACTGCCCGGTCGTAACGGAAGTGTCGGATAGTTTTGCAAGGACGTTACAGGGCGGGCGAGAAAGCCTGCTAAAGGCCGACACTTGGTCAATCTTTGCCGACAGGCGAGCCGATCCAAAAACTAATGCCTCCAACGTCGAAGAGCGGTTGTTCACTTCACTGGCGAGTTTTATAATTCTGCCGGGCCAAACCGATTTTGCAGGAAGGAGTTTTGGGAGTTTTGTCACACAGTCCCAAGATCCTCTGTGTGTCCGACAATAATCCCGCACTGGCTTCCGTCTCGGAACAGCTTCGCGGTGTCGCTGAAGTCGTTGACGTCTCCAGCTCGGTTCGAGCACTCGCTCGATTGAATCGCCAGCCTGACGAATTCGACGCGTTATACGTCGCGGCGGCTCACTTTCAGGACGCCTTCAAGCTGGGCCGCATGCTGCAAAACGAGCGTATTCTTGACGGCATGCCTGATGGCGTCGCCATGCTCGACGTCGATAACAGTATTCTTTGGGCCAATGCGAAGTATCGCCAATGGTGCCACAAGGATGATGTCGTCGGACTAGGTTTCTATCGAGCACTCGGTAACCCCGAGATTCTGGGCCCGGATTTCTGCCCGTTTCACACTGCTTTAGCGACAGGCCAGCCGAGCATCTCGACGCTCCGTTCGGGGGATTTGTATTTTCAGACACACGCCGCACCAATCGACGAGCCTGATGGTCAGTCCCAATACTTGATCGTCACGGTGCGCGATGTCAGCGCGGAGATACTCCAACAACAGAAACTGGCCGCGATCCACAAGGCCGGGATCGAATTGGCGGATTTGACTCCGGACGAAGTCTTCGACATGGGCGTCGACGAACGGATCGATTTGCTGAAGTCGAACATTTTGCATTACACGCAGGACCTTTTGAATTTTGACGTTGTCGAGATCCGCGTCAAAGACGAACAAACCGGTCGGCTCGAAGCGCTACTCTCATACGGCATCGACGAGGCTGCTGCACGTCGACCGTTGTACGCCCTCCCGGTTGACAATGGCGTGACAGGATTCGTGGCGGCCACCGGGAAGAGTTACCTTTGCGAGGACACGACCGAGGATCCGTTGTATCTGCAAGGGTTTGAAGGTGCCAAGAGTTCACTGACCGTGCCCTTGATCTTTCACGACCAGGTGATTGGCACGTTCAACGTCGAAAGTCCCGAGCCGCGGGCGTTCTCGGAGAGCGATCTGCAGTTCTTGGAGATCTTCTCTCGCGACATTGCCGTGGCCTTGAACACGCTGGAACTGATGGTTGCCCAGCGTGCTAGCACCGCACAAGAGAGCGTCGAGGCCATCCACGGTGCTGTCGCCTTGCCCGTCGACGAGATTCTGAACGATGCCGTCAACGTGATGGAGCGTTACATCGGCCACGAACCTGAAGTGGTCCAGCGGCTGCAGCGGATTCTGAAGAACGCGCGCGACATCAAACAGGTGATTCACGAGGTTGGTCAAACGATGGCTCCCGCCGAGGCGGTGCCCGCTTGCCCGGAGATGACCAAGCACGCGAAGCTGCGCAGCTGCCGGGTCCTTGTCGTCGATGCCGATGATGCCGTCCGGAACGACGCGCATGCACTGCTAGAACGTTATGGCTGCAACGTCGAAACCGCGCACGAAGGGGGCGAGGCGGTCTTCATGGTCCGAAACTGCGGGCCGGACGTCGAATATGACGTTATCATCGCGGACATTCGGCTGCCTGATGTGAACGGCTTCGAGTTACTTGTTAAGCTCCAAGAGATTCTCGATCCAGTGCCCTTGGTGTTAATGACCGGTTTTGGGTACGATCCCGGCCACTCAATCGTGAAGGCACGACAGGCGGGACTGCACGCCAAGGCAATCTTGTATAAGCCGTTCCGGCTCGACCAATTGCTTGAAACGGTGGAGTGCATGTTGGACGTCTACGGACGGGTTCCGCAAGCTTAGAAACTGTGTCTCAATAAGTTCCCGTAGTGGTGGCTTCCAGCCGCCACTGGACGATGGCGGCTGGAAGCCACCACTACAGAAATCGGGAAGTAGTAACGACACAGTTTCTTAGCCAACGTTGGTCAATCGCCAGCACGGCTACCCGACTCCGAACAGGTGCTCGGGGGAACTTGCTGCTCCGCCTTTATCATGCCATGTCTCAAGACGGTTTCGCGCCATGCAGTTTGCCTCCTACGTTTGGTTGCTCGCTGGAGTTATCGGCCATCTCGCGTTGTGGGTGGCGCTGTTCAATCGTAACCACGCCCTGGGACTCCCGCGTCGCGTCATCCAGGCGACCGAGAAGATACACGTCTCGGCAGCGATCGGCGTTCCTGTTTACTGGGCGTGTCGGCTCATTGCACTTGGGCTGCCTCGCAACTCGATCGCGGCCCTCTTTAATGATCGCCTCTTTGAAGCGGTGTACTTCTTCGTCTGTTGCGGAGTCCTTGGTTATGTCGCCGTGTTTTGGCTGTTCAGACGCCTGACCGCCGCGCCTCCGGCCGCTCTCCTGCGGGCAACGACGACGATTCACGATGTACAGCTCGCGACCGGAAAGCCCCTGATCCGTGGCACGATGGCGACCCTGCTGTCGATGGTTCCAAGGAACGAAATGACGAAGTTGTCTGTGACCGAGAAGACTCTCGCGCTCTTGACGCTTGATTCCCGGCTCGAGAATCTCACGATTGCACACCTTTCGGATTTGCACTTCACGGGCAGGTTGACTCGTGAGTACTTCGACTTCGTAGTCGACCGCGTGAATGAACTGAATGCCGATCTCGTTGTGATCACGGGAGACATTGTCGACAACGACGAATGTCTGGCCTGGATTCCGGAAACGCTTGGTCGTCTTCAAGCACGTTGCGGGAAGTTCTTTATTCTTGGCAATCACGATAAGCGAGTGTCCGACGTTCCTGGTCTGCGAAGGACGATCGCGGCTTGCGGATTCGTTGATCTCGGCAGTCGATTTGAGTACGTCATGATCGACGGCTGCAAAATTCTGTTGGCCGGAACGGAGCGGCCTTGGTTTGGAACAACTCCTGAAGTGCCGACTCGGACGATAGACAAGGACGGCCGGCCGATCCTTCGCCTGTTGCTCTCGCACTCGCCGGATCAGATTCCTTGGGCCCGGCAGCAGAACTTTGATCTGTTGCTCGCCGGCCACACGCACGGCGGTCAGATTCGCCTGCCGGTCATCGGACCGATTGTCGCGCCCAGCCACTTCGGCGTGAAATACGCCAGTGGCGTGTTCTACGAAGCACCCACGTTAGTGCATGTCAGTCGCGGCGTCTCCGGCCTCGATCCCATCCGGCTTAACTGCCTGCCGGAAGTGACAAAACTCATTCTGCGGGCCGCCATCGAGGAAAAAGAAGCACAGCACACTCGCCAGCCCCAGCAACTCGTTCTTGCCGAGTAAGCGTGCTAAGGAAGATTCTGGTTCCCAGGCTCCCGCCTGGGAACCCGCTGCTCGCGAGGCTCCCGCCTCGCTTACGCCTCGCTTACGCACGTGGAGCAGGCAGGAGCCTGCAAGACAGCGCATTCCCAGGCAGGAGCCTGGGAACGAGTTGCATGCGATCGCTCGGTTGCGCCACTTGACGGCCAACGTGTCCATTCGAGAATAGGAAGCGTGAATGGACAACGACTCAAAGACAAAGTGATCGTCATCATTGGCGGCACGTCGGGACTAGGTCTCTCGGCGGCGAAGGCAGTTGTCGCCCACGGGGCCAGCGTCCTCGTCGTGGGCCGCGATCAAGACAAGTGTCTGTCCGTGCAACGGGAACTTGGCGAGCGTTGTCAGTTCAACGTCGGCGACGCGACCCATCCTGATACGAGCGAACTGGCCATCCGTTGTGCGGTTGATTCCTTTGGAGACTTCCACGGCCTGTATCACGTTGCCGGCGGCAGCGGTCGATCACGTGGCGACGGTCCGATTCACGAGATCACCGACGAAGGTTGGCGTTACACCCTGAGTCTGAATCTCGATTCGTTGTTCCACTCGAACCGAGCTGCCACGCAAAAGTTGCTGGAACTCGGTCACGGCGGAAGCATTCTCAATATGTCGTCGGTGTTGGCATATTCGCCTTCGCCGCGTTACTTCGCAACCCATGCCTACGCGGCCACGAAGGCCGCGGCGGTCGGATTGACGAAAGCCTCCGCTGCCTACTATGCCAAACAGAACATTCGCTTCAATGCCCTCGCTCCCGCACTCGTCGACACGCCGCTGACAACACGAGCCATGTCGGACACGAAGACCCTCGACTATGTCGCGACAAAGCAGCCGTTAGACGGAGGACGGGTCGGCGTTCCGCAGGACTTGGACGACGCCGTCGTGTTTCTCTTGTCGGATGAATCGCGTTTCGTCACCGGGCAAGTGTTGGCGGTTGATGGCGGTTGGTCGGTCACGGAAGGGCAGTACCACGAGCGCACCGAGGATCCGCAAGAGGACACGGCCAACTCATGACTCCTGCCGAAGACTATCTCCACCGCTGCCGAACCTTAGTCGATACCGTCGCTGCGCAAAAAGTGGAGATCGAGCAGGCGGCGGATTGGTTTGCCGCGTCGATCCTGGCTGGCCGGGTCGTTCATCTCTTTGGCGCAGGGCACAGTCGCATCGTTGTCGAAGAGATCTGGCCTCGTTACGGTTCGTTTCCAGGTTTCCATCCGATCGTGGAATTGTCGATGACGTTCCATAATCTAGTTGTTGGCGCGAATGGCCAGCGGCAAGCGATGTTTCTCGAAAACACGTCCGGTTTGGCGGCTCGTATCTTGCGAAACTTCGGTTTGTCCGCGGACGATTGTGCGCTGGTGATTTCGTCCAGCGGCTGTAATGTCGTCCCGATCGAGATGGCAAGCTTGCTCCAGAAGCAAGGTCTGAAGGTCGTTGCCATCATCAGCCGCCAACACAGTGAAGCGAGCACGTCGAATCACGTGGACGGGCTCAAGCTCGCCGATTGTGCGGATCTCGTTCTCGATACGGGAGCGCCCGTCGGCGACGCGATGGTAACGATTCCGGGGCTCGACACGCCGGTCGCTCCCGGCTCGACGATCGGTGGTTGTCTGCTTGCCAACGCGATCAAGGCCGAAGTCGCCAAGCGATTGACCGATGCTGGACAACCGCCCCAGGTATTGACGTCCAGGGCGATCGTAGGGCGAGAGCGCGCCGCGGAGTTGTTTGAGGCGGCCTACGATGAACATGGTCGTCGCGTTGCCAAGTTGCTGGGGGCGGCAGGGCAACACGCTTCGTGAACGGAGCTGCAGCCTGGCATCACGATTGCTCTGCTGGCCAATTCGGAAACAAATCCGCGACGGCGACTTCAAAGCCCGGCAACACATCGGCGGCGGACAGCGTCTGCTGGCGGTTGAACATCACAGGCTCGTGGTCTTGCCGATAGACTCGAACGGTCTGGAAATCGGGATCGACTTCCCACACGAGCCTTACTCCGGTGCGAAGATATTCGACAATCTTCTCTCGAATTTCTTCGTGCTTGTCGTTCGGCGAAAGAATTTCGACCGCCAGGATGGGCACACCGAGAACCATCCGCGTTTCGTCGGTCTGTCGCCGCAACACGTCGAGCGAAAACAAGGCCACATCGATCCCGACGGTAGTGTCCGGATCCTGCTGCAAGATGCTTCCCGCCTCGCCCGAGAGTACGTCGGCTTCAAAGTCAGTTTGCTGAACTAGCCAATTCCCCAGTGTGCGCACGATACGAGATTCAGTTGCGGCATGCAGACGATTGCGTCGCGTCGTTTCCCGCTCCCTCAGTTCTCCTCGAATCAGTTCCCGCTCCATGCCGTCTTCGGGCAGAGCAAGCATTTCCTTCGTCGTCATCGTGGGTGTTACGGTACTCATCGAAGTTCTCTCACGAGCCAGAATCCGGTGGCGGTGCGTGGAACAGCAAGTGTCAAAGTTCTTGCGGCCTAACTGCAAGACTGAAGTCATTATAGTGTGCTGCAAACGAAATGTGCCAGACGTCATTTCCTGTTAGAATGCACCTGTTACATCCTGCCTCGACTCGAGACTGAGCGAAATCTCCATGCAACCACAACCGTTACGCACGACCGTCATCGGCAGCTATCCGTTTCCCGGTTGGTTGGAGTTCGCCAGTCAGAATCTGGATGCCTTCGGCCAAGACGATATTGCTGAAATGCAAGACGACGCGGTGGTCGTTGCGGTGCATGATCAAATCGCGGCGGGGCTGGATGTGATTACGGACGGCGAGCAAACGCGATTCGACTTCAATCTGTCATTCTATGGCTACATAAAAGGCATCGAACTCGAATCTCGCACGCCGCGACAATTTGGGCCGCCAGCTCACGATCAACGCGGCAAGCATCGTATCGTGGACGAGTTGCATGCACCTCGCGGTCTTGGTGCGGTCGACGAGTACGAACGGCTGAAGCGGCTTGCCCCCGCCGGCCCGACGCTCAAGGCGAGTGTGCCGGGGCCTTACACCTTGAGCGGGCGATTATTGCCAAACGCACAGTACAAGGACCGATACGCCGTGACCGAAGCGTTGCTCCCCATCGTGCGTGGCGAGTTGGCGGCCTTGGTCGCTGCCGGTTGCACCGAGTTGACCGTCGATGAACCGTCGATGAGTTGTTACGCACACAAAGAAGACCGTCGCCGTTTTGTAGACATTTTCAATCGGACCGTTGAGTCGATCGTTGGCCAATGCCGGCTGTCGACGCATCTCTGTTTTGGCAACTTCAAGGGCCACGCCGTTGGTTGGCGGCAATACGCACCGATGTTTCCCGACTTTCTTGATTTCTCGGTCGATGAAATTCACGTCGAGATGGCCAGTCGCGAGTATTCAGAACTGGCCATCATCGAACAGATCGCTCAAAAACGCGACGTCGCTGTCGGCGTCATCGATGTGAAAAGCTATTACATCGAGACGGTCGATGACATTGCGGCACGCGTCCGCCAGTGCTTGCAACATGCGCCAGCCGAGCGATTAGCGTTCGCTCCCGATTGCGGATTGAGCCAGACGGCACGCTGGGCAGCCAAGCAAAAACTGATCAACATGGTGGCGGGCGTGCAGCGGGTTCGCGAGGAACTTGGCGGATGATCGTTCCGGCTCTATCGCACGATGCTTTGTTGGCCGACATCCACGCGGCAAGCACAAGCAACGATCATGTTCGGTTGTGGTGGCTCGGGCAAAGTGGTTTCCTCGTCCAGTGGAACATGCGGCACCTGCTGTTGGACCCTTACTTGTCGGACTCGCTGACAACCAAGTATGCAACAACCGACAAGCCGCATGTCCGCCTGACGGAACTCGCGATTGAACCCGCCCGTCTGGACTTCATCGACGTCGTGACTTCCAGCCACAATCACACCGATCACCTCGACGGTGAAACGTTGCTTCCGCTGCTGCAAGCTAATCCAGCGCTCACCGTCGTCGTTCCCGCCGCGAACCGAAAGTTTGCCGCCGAACGACTGCAAACTCAGCCGGAACGCCTCACTCCAATCGACGACGGAGAATCGCTCGAAGCCGCGGGCTGCAAGATTCACGCGATCCCCGCCTCGCATGAAACGGTCGAGCGCGACGAGCAAGGCCGCTGCCGCTTCCTAGGATATGTGGTCGAGTTCGGCCCGTGGACGATTTACCACAGCGGCGACACGATGCTTTACGAAGGGATCGTCGAGCGGCTCAGGAAGTGGACCATCGACATCGCGATCTTGCCGATCAACGGCCGTGCCCCGGAGCGTCGAGTCGCCGGAAACCTAGGGGGGCGCGAGGCGGCGCAACTCGGCAGCGACATCGGCGCTCGTGTTGTTATCCCGTGCCACTACGACATGTTCGAATTCAACACGGAGTCGCCGGACGATTTTGTTGCCCAATGCCAGCGCCTTGGGCAGCCGTTCCGAGTGCTGGCGTGCGGCGAGCGTTTCGAGATGTAGAGCGTGTCGCGTGCAGAACCGAGTCGCTGCGACACGACACCGAAAGTTTCGGACTTTGAATCCTTGTTGTGTTGGTTCAGGTGCTGAAGCGAGAGTAGGCCACTCTCGCCGAGCGTGACCTTGATTTGGTTTCATGAGCCCGGTGACGAAGAACAGAGTCGCCTGTGGCAACCTCCTGAGTTCGCCAGCGTCGCGGTGCCATGCCGTCTGGGAGCGTTTCCGTGTTGTTCCTCGGCCCCGACCCAACTTCGTTGTGTGCCCGGCCGGTAGATCCCTTGCCGGGGCTGTCGGGCCCCGGAAAGGCTGGAAGACCATGTCAGGCCCGAAGGGTCGACACCATGCAAAGCGGTTGGTGCTGTGTCACCCCTGCG
>JAQBZB010000536.1 GCA_027622275.1 Planctomycetota bacterium
CCCGTTCCCATCGAGCCACGCACCTGCCTGCCACTTCCGTGCCGAGAAGTCGCCGCCGGCCGCAAGCAGCAGTTGTCCTCCGTTTTCGACAAACTTCCGCAGGGTGGAGACTTTTCCCTCGGGACTCTCCACGCCGGCCACGACGACCAACCGCGCGTCCACGATCGCGTCCGCATCGAGATCGTCGAACTTCAGGTGACGCTGCCCCTGCGTGACCTCGCGCAGATCATCCTCCCGGTCGCTCTGTAACAATCGCCGCAGTGCCCGCGTCTCGCCGAGCCGCCCGCGACGAACGTCTTCCTCACTCGCGCCGAATTGATCGACAAAGACAATCGGGAGTCGCGGCAGCACCGCAATGACGGCGTGGCGAACATCGTCGATCGTCAACCGGTCTGGAGTAATCGCGGCTTTGATCGGAACATAGACGACATCGTGAGTCGTATGCGCGATGAACGAGTACTCAAACGTCACCAGCTGCGAGGACTCGCCGGCCTGAAGCACAATGCTCCTGGAACCGACCAACTGTTCGTCGACCAGCAACGAGACTTCGGCATGACGGACCGAGCTGCCACCACTCCGCTGAACGGTCACGCGGATCGTGGACTGGGTGCGAGCTTCCGCAAAACCATCCTGCACTCCGACCTCCGCTATCCACGCATTATCACGTTGTCGCGGCGCGACGTCGACAATTTGCAACTGCTCCAGTTCACTGGCGTCGTCCGCCTCCGGAACGTCGGCCCAGGTAGCAGCTTGTTGATCGGTCAAGACGACAGTCCGGAGTGGTTGATTGGTCTCGAAGCCAGCCGCCGTCCGAGCCCTCGCGAGGATCTCGCGCATGGTCGCGGCTGTGTCGGCGATTTCGATTCGCTCGATCGCAGAGCGTGCCTCTTGCAAGTCGATCATCGGCTCTGGCGAAGTGAACGAATCGTCGCCGCAGGCTGTCAGAACCGAAACATGGCTGCCGGCCGGCAGCCGCTCGACGAGTTGGACCGCGGCTTGCTTTGCCGTGTTGAGCAGCGATCCTTCGAGCGTGCGGTAGGACATGCTTAAGCTGTTGTCGATTACGACAATGGCGTGGATCGGTCGCGGACCGGCAAGCATTTCGTTGGGTGCGTAGTGAGGACGCGCTAACGCCAATCCGAACAACAACACGGCCAGCGTCCGCAGCGCCAACAGGATCGCATCGCGGAACTGAACCGCTCGTCGTTTGCGTTTGAATGCCTGCTGCAAGAACTCCATCGCGCCCCACGGAAGGATTTGGTAGCGGCGTCGATTCAGCAAGTGAATCAGCACTGTGCCTGCCGCCCCGGCGACTCCGGCAACCGCGAACTGCCAGGCACCAAGTGATGGGAGCCAGTTCATGGCTTTGCCTCGTACGTGGCCTTTCGCTCCGCGAAAGGACGTTCGTTCGCTGGTTTCCTGAAAACACCGCGAACAGCGACATTCTTCGCTTCGCCTTCCTGCAAGATCGGCAGATAACGATTCGGCATTGCCAGAATGAAACACCCGACGGCCGTTCCAAACAGATCGCCGGGCTTTCCTCCAACCTTGCCGCCGCCGTTGGCTCCGTTATCGCGCCACGAACCATGCACGGCATCATCTCCCGGCGCGAGCATCTGCGACAGCACGAGATAGTCGCGGAGCGTCGTGTAGTGCTCGTCCCAGGCGGGGCCTCCCGCTTGGTAAAGCGATTGGCCCACGTAGTACAGCGTGTAGGCATCGAAAGGCAGCGTGCCGTTGCGGCGTGCCTCCGGCAACTCCTGGATCGCCGCCAGAATCACATCCATGTTCTTACCAATTCGCCAATCGTCGTACTTGCCAAACTCTTGCAGACAGACGACTCCGGCGGCCGCCATCGCAATCGTCTCGCCGCCGCCCCCTTTGCTGTAAGCGAATTGCCCCGGACCAACTTGCAGCTGAGCTTCGCCGACCGTTCGATCGCCGTGCTTGGGCCAGTAGTGATCGCGCACCGAGCCGATGGCGGCTTCGATCACTTCCGGCGGGACGTCCAAGCCACTGTCGGCGGCGCTGCGTAAGGCCTTGGCTTGCATCACGACCAGGCTCAAATCATGCCCGCGCCCCAATCGCCGCGCGCGATAGTCCCAACCTCCGTCCCCGCACTGCGTGTCTTGGATCAGCCGCAAGGCACGATCGAGCGTCGTGTGCAATCGCCGATCACGAGCCGTCGTCATACCATAAGCTTGCCCCAGCACGAACGTCGACAGACCGTGGTTGTACATATCGCGTTGCGAGTTCGAGATGTTCAGCAGCCCCGTCGGTTTGGCATTATCGACGACATAGTTCAGCGCCGTCTGAACAACTTCGCCGTGCCGGCCGCGCCCCGGAGCGTGGCCGTTGGCCAGAAACGCCAGGATGCCCAAGCTGACCAAGCCGACATCGTTCGACGACCAATTGCCGTCGCTACCTTGGTTCTTCGCCAACCAGTTCAACCCACGCTCCAACGCTTGTTCGCTCTCGCGCGTAATCTCCCACTCGCCTTCCGCGTGGGCCGGTCGAACGGTGGCGGCGACAAGCAGCAATGACAACAGCAACCGGCGCGTCATGGGAGGATTACTGGCTGGAGGTTACGACAGCAGGGAATACCTATCCAGTGTAGCGGAAGTTCTTTTACTCCGAATCGTATTGGATTGGCAAAAAGCGGGACTTAGATGGCACGATCGAGAGTGTTGAGGGTTCGTCACCTCATGCCGGGCGGTCCCCAACGGACTCGTCCCGTTGGAACCTAAGATTAACCGGTTAGCCAAATGCCGTGGCAACACAAGACCCCCGCGAGCTTGACTCGTGGGTGAATGAGGTTTTCGGATGCCACATCGACTGAACACGCCGCGCCAACCTCGAATCTCATTCACCAAACGGGGCAAGCCCGTTGGGGTCTCGGTGTCGTTTCCGATTACTTCTAACTCACGAATCTCATGCTCCAACGAGACAAGCTCAATGGCACTAAGCTTGTATTGACAAGAAGCGAGTCCGCGCAGACTTAATGTGTTTGTAGACAACATGT
>JAQBZB010000175.1 GCA_027622275.1 Planctomycetota bacterium
CAAGGACGCCACCTCTTCTCGATTACACCCGAATCCCCGCCCAGCGCTGGCGTTTTCAAACGCCGTTCACACGCTGTGCTGATGCTTACATGTGGCTGCAACGAAAGTGTTGAGCCGGATGATTTGACCGAGATGCACCTCAAGGACCTTGGAACATTGCAGTTCAAAGAGTTTCCCAAAGGATCCGAGATCGAGCATGCGTTCCAACTAAACAACACTACCAACATTGCGCTGTCACTCGTCGATTACAAAGTCTCTTGCGCTTGCTTGGAAGTCCTCTCGCCAGACTCAGTTGCTCCCGGTGACGATTTCCAGATCACATTGAGATTCGATGCAAGGGGTTTGCCGGAAGGGCGCGACGAATTCGTGAACTTCCGGACCGGGAACGATCAGTTGCCGCACCTGATTTGCCGGATTCAGTGTAAGACCGTTCCGAATGCTGTATGCGAACCGATGCATCTGTTCAACGTGAAGCTCGACAAAGACATTCAATTCGAGTTGCGGGGAACCTATACAGCTTTCGTGTCAACAAACGAAGCCCAACAAAACATGGCGGTTGACGTCGTGGCAGCGCAAGCGATCAAGGTCGAGTTGGCCAAGCGGGGAGTTGCGCAAATCGGAGACGATCTGTGGGCTGTGCGAACGCCCTGGATAATTACACAGTCCACCAGTTTTCACCTCGATCATGGAGATAGCACGTCATTCGATGTTAAGTTCAAGTCGTATGACGGTTGCGATAAGACCGTGATTGTCCGGGTTAATCGTCGGTCACAATATGACCTAAGCCCCAAGCAAGTATTCTTGCCGCGCGAGCTTGGCAACGAAATTCGGATCACAATCAACGGCTTTCGTGACGAGAAACTACTTGCTGTGCAGATCGACGGGGAGCGCGTCGAACGCACCAACTGGAGCGTCAATATAAGTAACGGTTCTGGGTTCGTGACGATTCTTCCTGGGGCGATGGGAAAGCTACTTGAGCCGTCGGATGATTCAGGCAAAGATCAGACACACATTTTGAAGCTGGAATTCGAGCAGGGCGTGGCCTCGATTCCGGTGTTGATATTCTGATGCACTGGATGAACGATGTTAAGTGCATATGCTGCGATCGAGCGAATCACCTGTCTTGGTGTCTCGTTCATTTTGATTTTTGCAGCGATTGGCAAGGTGTATTCGAATACACCACTTGAACATCCAGTTTGGGCAACCCTCATCGGCGGGGAAATCATCCTTGCCGTGCTTAACGTAGTCGTATGGTCGGCCTGGAAGTATTGGCGCGTGCTGATAGCGACCGTGTTGTCGTGTTTCGTCCTGTTTCATCTAGTCAACGGGGTCCATTCGTATTGTGGATGCACTGGCGTGTTTGCGATATCCGGTGTCACGATGTTCGTGGTGTCTGTGACGTTGCTTTGTTTAACGCACGCACTGCCAGTTACAGACTGTCGGCGGCGACGGCTTGGCGGCGTGAAGATAGATGTTGTGCTTTGCCTCTTGTTTGGGGTCGGTTGTCTGATTGGCGGTAGGCAACTTGACGACGGTTCGATCGATCGGTGCGAGATCGGTAAGTATCAGTTTCTCACGGTTGTTTCTCAGCGGGCTAAGGCGTTCGAAACGCAGAGCCCAGTAAGTATCGTTGCGGGAAACTTGTCGTGCAGCAAATGCTGCCAAGAGATATCTATGTTGGCAGTGACGCATCGCATGCGCGGCGTGCAGACCACAGTTATGGTCAAGAGCCCATTCGAGTGGCAGCAGTCTTATGAACGATTGCCGCGATTCGTGGATGTGATCATTGTCGAAGAGTTTGATTTCGATGTACGTGAATGCCCTGCGCCCCTTGTTTGTACGGTTTACAGCGGTGAAGTGTTTTGAGGTTAATGCAAATGCCAGTTACGACAAAACGTTTTCGACTGCTACTGAGTTGGCTTGTCTTGGTATCGATCACTACGCCATGGGATGAGTCGCTCGCTCAAGAAGAAGGGTCTTTGACGTCCCTGAATTTAGTGGCTCTTCCGAACGCGATCTTCAACGGGGCATCTCAGTTTGATCCAAAGCCGAGCATTTCGCTAATCGCAATCTTGGATTCGACAGCGATTCGGGACCAGCTTCACCTCACGTCGAAGCAAGACAGTACGATCGAGCAACACCGCGCGCGGCTCAATGAACTACTTTTGAATTGCACGCTGTTTCCGGAGAGTCGCGAATTCAGAAATGGCCTCGGTGAAGAGTTCGCGAAGTCTGACAATCTGCTAACCGCGACGCTAACCGGGAGGCAAACGGAACTCTTACTTGCTCAACGTGAATTTTTTAGATTTCGCCAAGGTGTTGTTCTTGACGAGATCGATGTCGCCAATGTTCACGAGTGGCTATACAATGGCAGGTTCTGGCGGGACATTGAGGAACCATCGCGGAGGGCTCGCAAGCGGGCAGTCGAGGAAGTGCTAAGTCTACTCACTCGCGAACAGGTCGCTTCGTTGAAGAAGTTGGTCGGCGAGGAGTTGCTGTTCGGCACCAGAACACGAAATGACATCCTCTACGAGCAACTTGTATTTGAGTACCGGTTGGGTCCAACGAAAGGCGGCAAGACAAGTAGCTTTCGGGATCTGGCCTGGATCGGTTCGTATGTCTTGAGACCAGATGGAAAGACCTATTTCAGGTACTTTGCGGAGGACGATGCATCCGTGCCGCTAATGGCAAAGCTGCGTCTGTTGAGCCACCCCAAGTTCCACAAGCGGCTTGAAATGGTTGACTTTCAGATTGAAGAGATCGACGGACTTGGTGATAAGCTCAACAAAGTCCAGCGGGAGCTGACGACAGAAGCCTTGAAGAAACTTGGCGATTTGGAGTTTGTTACTGCAGACCAGCTCGCTGACGCGAGTGACGTCAAAACTCACCCAAGGTTCATCGCCGCCGAGAACCAAGCTACAAAAGAGCTAGAGGATGTCTTGCTCCCGCACCAAAAGGAACTAATCACCGAACAGCTCGGCGTTGAGTTGGTTGGCCTGCTTGGAATCCGATGGGCTCTAACAAGGGGAACAATCGGAGAGAGGCTCGAAGTTACATCGGAGCAGCGACACAAGATTGACGAACATGCGAATGTGGCAGCGAAGCAACTCGCCGAAACCTCAGCGGCTCTTGAAGTCTTGCTGTTTCGGATGCTTGAGGCGATCAACAGGGAAGCGTTTGTAAGAATACGTCAGCGCATCTTGGTGGATGGAACTTGCGCTTACCCAGAGGCGTTCCTCCCTTTGCAGTTGTTTATGGACGAGTTTGGAAGGAAAGCAGTCGTGGCGAGTGTCTATGATATGCGGACGCAGTACGTGGGTGAAGCACGAAGCACATTGCCGTAGCGCGGTTTGTCACCTCCCAGTCCGGCCTTTTCCCGAAGCATGCGAGCCGCCAAACGGTGCAGGGCAGGACAAACGGGACAAACGGGACAGGTCTAATTTGCAGGTTTATGGAACCTGCCACCGGTGCCGCGTCTCCAGTTCTTCCGAGCCATTGAAGCAGAGTTGCGATTGCAGCCGCACCAACTGCTGATGGTCGGGGACGACGTGACAAACGACATCGACGGTGCCGACCAAGCAGGCTGGCACAGCCTCCTGCTCAATCGCGACGAACCCGGGAACGCCGTGGGAACCATCCACTCGCTTCGAGAGATGACCTCGTTCTTGGCCTAGAGCGTGCTTTGAAATGTGAGCCGGTCAGTTCACAACACGCTGTCATTGAGAGCATTTACTCAAGCAGTCGTTACGTAATACAATGGGAGTCACCCCCCGCAGTGACGCTCGCTTTGCCGTGCCAAGCGGAGCCAACGTTCTCGCCCAATTATCTCGCCGGTCGTCTTGATGCAAATACGTCACACGAATGCTAGTGATTGCCTTTCCCTCGCACACCGCCTGATCGCGGTCGTGGTCGGTGTTCTATTCGGAATCTGCGCGAGTTCCGCGCGAGCCGAAGATGCCAAGAAGCTGGAGTTCTTTGAAACGCGGATTCGTCCCGTTTTGGTCGAACACTGCTATGAATGCCATTCGGTCGGTGCCAAGGAAGTGAAAGGAAGTCTGGTCGTCGATACAGCGGCTGGATTGCTCAAAGGAGGCGACACGGGGACATCGCTCGTGCCGGGCAAGCCCGCCGAGAGTTTGCTGCTACAAGCACTGCGATACGAAGATCTCGAGATGCCTCCCGCCGGTCGATTGCCGGAGAACGTGATCGACGATTTCGAAAGATGGATCGCAATGGGCGCGCCCGATCCGCGCGGCGGCGACGCTGGGCCGGTGACTCGTTCCAAGATCGACATCGAAGCGGGCCGCAAGTTTTGGGCGTTCCAGCCGCCGCAATCTCACGCACCGCCGACGGTTGCCGATGCGCAATGGCCTCGCTGCGCACTCGACGCGTTTGTGCTGACGCGACTGGAAGCAGCGGGATTGAAACCTGCCGCGGACGCAGATCGCGCAACGCTCGCACGACGGCTCTACTTCGATCTGCTGGGGCTGCCGCCGACGCCGGAGCAGGTCAGCGAGTTCGTCAACGATCCCTCATCGACCGCCCTCGAATCGCTCGTCGATCGACTGTTGGATTCCGATCAGTTTGGTGTCCATTGGGGACGGCACTGGCTGGACGTGGCGCGCTACGCCGACTCGAACGGCGGCGACTTTAATGCCACGTTTCATGACGCCTGGCGTTATCGCGACTACGTCGTCGCCGCGATGAACAATGACAAACCGTTCGACCAGTTCGTGCGCGAGCAGATTGCGGGAGACTTGCTGCCCTACGAAACGGACGAGCAGCGGGCGGAACAACTGATCGCGACGGGCTTCCTGATGGTCGGTACCAAAATGCTCAGCGAACGGGACAAAGAGAAGCTGACGATGGATACGGTCGACGAGCAGATCAACACGGTCGGCAGCGCGTTCATGGGGCTGACGCTGGGCTGTTGCCGCTGTCACGATCACAAGTTCGATCCGATTCCAACGCAGGATTATTACGCCCTGGCCGGGATTTTCCGCAGCACGCGAGCTCTCGAAGGTGAAAGCCAGCAATACGTTTCGACGTGGCCGCGGCGCGATCTGCCGGCCAAACCCGAACATGTGGCGGCCGTCAAGGAGCATGAAGCGCGGACCAAATCGCTGAACGATCAACTCACTGCCGCAAAGAAACAATTTGACGCCGCCGAGAAGGAGCTGAAAGAACTTGCCGTTGGGACCAATTCGCTCACCTTTGACGATGCCGATGCAGAGGTCGCTGGAAGCTGGAAGGCTTCGACCTTCACTCCCAATTACATCGGCAAAGGCTACATCCACGACGACAACACGGACAAAGGCGAGAAGTCGGTCGAATTCACATTGAAAGTACCAACGACAGGCATGTACGAAATTCGGCTTTCGTACACACCTGGCTCAGGTCGCGCGAACAACGTGCCGATTACGGTTCGCCACGCCGACGGCAAGTCGGAAGTTACACTCGATCAAACGCGTAAGCCACCGGTCGACAACCTCTTCGCAGCGGTTGGACGCTTCCGATTCGAAGTTGGCAAGCCGGCTTCGCTGACCGTATCGACCACGGGAACGGTCGGCCATGTGATCGTCGACGCCGTGCGGCTGGTCGAGGTAGACAGCGACGGCAAGCCGCTCGTTTCGGCAACTGCACCGGAAAGCGAGGCGGTCAAGCAAGCCGAAGCGAATGTCGAGAAACTCAAGGCCGAACTCGCGTCACTCGACGAACAGATCAAGGCTCTGGAGAAAGATGCGCCGCCGCCTCTGCCGAAAGCCATCGCGGTTGACGAGTTCAAGGAGACCGGCGATTGCCAGATCTGTGTTCGCGGCGAACACCGTAATCGCGGCGAGAGAATCCAACGCGGGTTCCTTCAAGTCGCGTTAACCAGCGAGCCGCTCGAAATTCCAGCGGGGACCAGCGGTCGGCGGGAGTTGGCGGACTGGATCGCGAGTCCGCTACATCCGCTGACAGCTCGCGTGATTGTCAACCGCGTTTGGTATCATCTGCTCGGCGAAGGGATCGTTCGCAGCGTCGACAACTTTGGAGAACTCGGCGAGCGGCCGACGCATCCCGAATTGCTCGACGACCTCGCGAACCGCTTCGTCAGGCCGAGTGGCGACCAAGGCTTCGGCTGGTCCATCAAACGGCTCGTTCGCGAGATCACACTCAGTCGCACGTATCAGATGAGCAGCGATCACGACGAAATCGCCTGGCAGGCCGATCCGGAAAACCACTTGCTGTGGCACGCGAATCGCCGCCGCTTGCCCGCCGAAGCGATTCGCGATTCGATGTTGGCGATCAGCGGACAGCTCGATCTTTCGCCGGGTGGCTCGCCTGTCGAAGGGCTGGGTGTCTTGGTAACCAACAACTCGGCGGATGCTGACAGTTATGAAAGCAAAGAGTCTCCCAGGCGCAGTTTGTATTTGCCGATCATTCGGAACGAGTTGCCCGCCAGCCTGACCGTGTTCGACTTCGCCGACCCGGACCTTGTTGTCGGCCAACGTCCGGTGACCAACGTGCCGGCCCAAGCGTTGCTGATGATGAACAGCCCGTTCGTCATGAATTGCGCCGAACGAACCGCCAAACAGTTGCTGGCGGGCGAATTGCAAGCACCAGAGCAGCTCGTCGCCAAAACCTATCAAGTCACCTTGTCCCGCGCTCCAACGGCTTCGGAAGTCGAACGAGCAATCGCCTTCCTGAACCTCCAGGGCGATGCGACCGACAAGACAGATGATTTCGTCGCAAAACGCCTTACCCAACTGGTCCATGTGTTGTTTGCATCGACCGAATTCCGCATGTTGAACTGAGCCACTCATGACGAACCACCAAACACTATCACGTCGCGATGCCTTGCGGCTCTCCGCTGCCAGCCTCGGCGGACTGACGCTTGCCGGTCTGCCGCACGGAACGTCTCACGCAGCCGCGAGCACACAGGTTCCGCACTTCACGCCACGTGCAAAACGTGTAATTTTTTTGTTTATGCATGGCGGGCCAAGTCAGGTTGACACATTCGATAATAAACCACGATTGAACACCGATGATGGGAAAGAGCTGCCGTTCGCGCCGGCGATGAACATCGATGCGAAACCGAAGCTGTTGCGTTCGCCTTGGAAGTTCGCGCGGCATGGCGAGAGCGGCAACTGGGTCTCGGAGCTGTTGCCGCATACGGCGCGGCAGATCGACGACTTGTGTGTCATTCGCTCGATGTACAGCCGCGGCCAGTCGCATGGCCAAGCCGTGAGCATGTTGCACACCGGCAGCGACAATCTGGTGCGGCCTTCCGTCGGAGCTTGGGTCTCCTATGGACTGGGAAGCGACAACCCGGACCTGCCTGCCTTCGTTTCGATCAGCCCGGCCAGCGGCCATGGGGGGCCGCGAAACTACGGCTGCGCGTTCCTTCCGGCGATGCATCAAGCAACGGCGATCGGCAACTCCGGCAAGCTGGGTGACGCCAAGATCCAACACCTCGGCAACGAGCGGCTTTCCGACCAGGAGCAGGCCGAGCAACTCTCGCTGTTGCAAGCGATTAATCGAGATCATTTGGCGCGCGTCAAACGCGATGAACAGATCAGCGGCGCGATCGAATCGTTCGACTTGGCATTTCGCATGCAAGCCGCCGCTCCCAAAGTTCTCGATCTGTCGCGCGAGCCCGAATACTTGCGAAAGCTCTATGGCATCGGAACGAAGGAAACCGACAACTTTGGGCGACAGTGTCTGCTCGCTCGTCGCCTGGTCGAAGCCGGTGTCCGATATGTCGAAGTGTCCACGGGTAACGTCTGGGATCAACACGGGAACTTGCAGAGCGGCCATGAGACGAACGCGTTGGCAACGGATCAGCCCATTGCTGCTTTGCTGGCCGATCTGAAATCGCGTGGCATGTTGGAAGACACGCTCGTCGTGTGGGGCGGAGAATTCGGCAGGACTCCGATCGCTCAGGGCACCAATGGCCGCGATCACAACCCGCAAGGCTTCACGACTTGGTTGGCGGGCGGCGGTGTGAAAGGCGGACTCGCCTACGGCAACACGGATGAATACGGCTACTATGCCGTCGAAGACCGTGTCCACATGCACGATTTGCACGCCACGATGTTGCACCTGCTGGGTCTGGATCACACGCGACTGACGTACAAATACGCCGGGCGCGACTTCCGGCTGACCGATGTCTACGGCGAAGTTGTCCCCGCGCTATTGGCGTGACGTTGTTGTCGCAGGCAGAGTGGCAAACGACAACTTTCCCTGCGAACAGAATCCCGGATGCCCCGCGTTGACAGAGGCCGCTCAAGTTCAGTACACTCCGTCACTTAACAAGCTGCTGTAGTTTGACGAATTGAACCGAAAATCGTCGTCATCGCGTGCCCGGTGACGGCTTGTCAATGGATTGATGGGGAGCATGAACTGGCTCCGAGAGTCCTCTAATAGACGCCGCCTACATCCCTCCTGGCGGTTGATCCACTTGGCTGAATCATTGCGATTCCGCATTGTAAGTCGTGCGCGTGGGGCAAGTTCGGCACGGGCGGCTCGGCAGATTTGTTATTCGGACCCAACTCGCTAAAACAAGACACTCAATTTCGAAACACGGAGATCGAACAAAGTGGACAACACAATGATTGTCTGGGGACTTGCCTTTTGTGCTTCGGTGGTGGCGCTCGTCCAGGCCTATCTGTTCTACAAGACGATGATGGCCGCCGATGAAGGCAACGCACGCATGGTCGAAATCGCGGGGTATGTTCGCGAAGGCGCAAATGCTTACCTGAGACAACAGTACAAAGTTGTCGGCGCATTCTTCGTCGTGATTGTGATCCTGCTATCGATCGCCGCCTTTGTGTTAAAGGCGCAAAGCGAGTTCGTCCCGTTCGCGTTTCTCACTGGCGGGTTCTTTTCGGGCTTGGCGGGTTGGTTTGGAATGAAGACAGCGACTTGGGCGAGCAGCCGAACGGCAGCGGGCGCTCAGAAGTCGTTGAACCAAGGTTTGCAGGTCGCGTTCCGCTCGGGAGCCGTGATGGGACTGACCGTCGTTGGTCTCGGTCTGATTGATATCACGCTTTGGTTTGGCTTTTTGTACTACGTGTGGCCGAACGTGCTGGGCTATGGAGCACTCTCGCTCGGAAAGATCACGGTCACGATGCTCTGCTTCGGCATGGGAGCGAGTTCCCAGGCTCTGTTCGCTCGCGTGGGCGGCGGTATTTTTACGAAAGCGGCCGATGTCGGAGCTGATCTGGTGGGTAAGGTCGAACAAGGCATCCCGGAAGACGATCCTCGAAACCCCGCCACGATTGCCGACAATGTCGGTGATAACGTGGGCGACGTCGCGGGCATGGGCGCCGACCTCTACGAATCGTACTGCGGTTCGATCTTGGCGACGGCAGCCCTTGGTGTGGCGGCGTTCGCCACCGGCAGCTTGACGGCAACTGACCGAGCGGGCGTGACATTGGCCCCCGAGGCCGCGCAGTTGCAGGCATTACTTTTACCGATGGCGATCGCCGCTGTGGGCATCTTCCTGTCGATCATCGGGATCTACTTGGTCCGTACGAATGACGATGCAACCCAAAAGAACCTGCTCTCGGCGTTGGCTCGCGGAATCGACGCTTCCACAATTATGGTTGTGGTTGCCGCCGCAGGCCTTTCCTGGTGGCTGATGCCGCGGGTCGCGGGAACGCTGATTTTTGGGATACCGGGCGTGGCGTTCAGTATCGTCGTCGGTCTAGCCGCGGGCTGGCTGATTGGAAAGTGGACCGAATACTCGACGAGCGATGAATACGCGCCTACGAAGAATCTGGCCGAGCAAGCCGAGACTGGACCCGCGACTCTGATCATCGGCGGTATTGCCGACGGGATGATGAGTGTTTGGGTGCCTGTCATCGTTATCTGTGCGGCGACGTTGCTCGCGTTTGGATGTGCCGCCGGTTGGAACTTTGCGGACGTCAGCTATTTTGCTCTCGGGTTGTACGGCGTCGGTATCGCCGCCGTTGGTATGTTAAGTACGCTCGGCATCACGCTCGCCACGGATGCTTATGGACCGATCGCCGACAACGCCGGCGGTAATGCCGAGATGGCACATCTCGATCCAATCGTTCGGCAGCGCACCGACGCACTCGATTCGCTCGGAAACACGACCGCCGCGACGGGCAAAGGCTTTGCGATCGGATCGGCGGCGCTGACGGCTCTCGCTCTGCTCGCCGCGTACATCGAGGAAGTTCGCGAGGGCTTCCATCGATGGGGTAACGAGATCGTCGCCACTCAATCGGCTGACGGAATCTATAAAGTCTCGACAGGCTTCGTCGTCGAGAAGCACGGCGACGTTGCTCACCTCTATCTGGCGATGCCTAATGACGTTCGCCATCCCGACATCAAGTCCGCGTGGGATAAAGTCGGTCGAGATAAGTGGCCGGTCGCGGTCGATGACAGCTTGTTCGATAACAGCACACACGGTGAATTGAAGTTCAAAACGGGTGCTCGCTTGATCGACGTGCAAAGGGCAACGCTCCCGGACTTCACGACCTACTACGATGCGTCGTTGATGAATCCCAAGGTTTTGGTCGGCGTCTTCTTGGGTGCGATGTCGACCTTTGTCTTCTGTGCCATGACGATGAAGGCGGTCGGCCGCGCGGCGAAAGGCATGGTCGAAGAAGTCCGTCGCCAATTCCGCGAGAAACCTGGGATTATGAAGGGAACTGAGACGCCGGATTATGCGGCTCCGGTAGCCATCAGTACGAAGGCGGCCCAAAGAGAAATGGTCGTCCCTTCGCTGCTGGGCCTCGTCACTCCGCTGGTTGTTGGAATTCTGCTCGGTGTCGGCGGCGTGCTGGGATTGTTGGTGGGGACGCTGACCTGCGGCTTCTGTGTGGCCATCTTCATGGCGAACGCGGGCGGCTCGTGGGATAACGCCAAGAAGTACATCGAAGCCGGCCATCACGGTGGCAAAGGCTCGGTGGCTCACAAGGCAGGTGTGGTCGGCGACACCGTGGGCGACCCCTTCAAAGACACCAGCGGCCCGAGCCTGAACATCCTCATTAAGCTGATGAGCATGGTCAGCGTCGTGGTCGCCGGCCTGGTAGTTCGATACAGCTTGATGGCAATGGGAATCTTTTAAGCAAGCGGTCAAGTAGGAGATTCTGGTGTTGCCAGATTGACGCATCCAATTAAAATTGGTAAATCTAATCTACGGCTCGCGGTTCTCGCGAGTCATTCGGAGTTCTTCGATTTTGGGAGGCGCAGCATACCCATGCAAATCCGGCGCAATTGGTATCGAAAGATTGTTGATGTGGTTCGTTCACGGCATTACACATGGCTCGGGGAAGGGCTCGGTGGTGTTCCGGTCGATGAAGCGATTGTGACGCTGACGACCGATGTCATGCACGTGTGCAAGCGTCAAGGTATCGACATCGACTGGCTGATCGAACAGAGCAAAGCAAAGTTCGAACAGGAAGAGTTGTGGCTCAGCAATCGCCAAGCAACTCGCGGCGATGCCGCTTAGAGTAAAGCCGACTCCGTGCCCGATCTGGTCCGCATGGTGATGATCTCGCAGATCAGTTGCGATTGATGACTGCGACCATCGCTCTGCTAGTCAAAGACAACTCGGCCGACGAAGTTGGAATCGAAAACTATCGCACCTACAGATCCAGCATAGTCAGAGGTGCCGCCTAATGGAACAGTTAGGGGGCGATCAGTCGTCTGTTGGTAACGCAACCCAGGTCAGCGTAAAGCGGCTGAGAGATTGCGCTACTTCGATGAAGTCCTTTAGGTCTACTGGCTTTGTAACATAGCAGTTCACATTGCGGTCGTAGGCCGCGTTGATATCCCTCTCGTCCTCGGAAGTTGTCAGCACCATCACGGGTAACCGGCGCAGCGACACATCCGCGCGGATCTGTTCGAGCACTTCGTGGCCGTTCATGCCGGGCAAGTTCAGATCCAGCAGCACAACATCCGGCCGTGGCGCGTCGGTGTAAGGTTCTTCGCGATGCAGGAATCGCATTGCTCGAATACCGTCTTCGACGTGATGCAGTTGGTGGTCGAAGCCTCCGTGTTTTAGTGCTTCTTTCGCAAGCAAAGCATCCGTTGGACTATCTTCGACCAATAGAATCTCAATCGGTCTCCCGAGGTTTTTTGCGGTAGGCATTACGATCTCTGTTTGGGAATAGTGAATAGAAATGTGCTCCCTGTACCAACTTGCGAGTCCATCCAGATTTTCCCGCCGTGTCGTTCGACAATCCGTTTCGTGATCGCCAACCCCAGGCCAGTGCCGGGGTAGGCATTTCGAGTGTGTAGCCGTTGAAAGATGACAAAAATCCGTTCAGCGTACTGCGGATCGATGCCGATGCCATTGTCACGCACCGAAAACAGCCAATGATCGCCCTGGTCTTCGATCGCCACATCAACGTGTGGCGGTGTGCCGCCGCGAAACTTGATGGCGTTGCCGATCAGATTTTGAAAGAGCCGCACCAGTTGGCCACGGTCTGCGACCACGTTGGGCATCTCCGAGACATTTACATTCGCTTCGCTAGCCTCGATCGCTTGCCCGAGATTGGCAAGGGCCTCTTTGACGGCGGCACCCGTGTCGGTCAACTCCATCGAGTTACCGCGAATTTCCACGCGAGCGAAATCAAGCAAGCTGTCGATTAGAGCCTTCATTCGTCTGGCTCCATCCGTCGCGTGGCCCAAGAACATTTTCACCTCCTCGTCGGCGTCGTCCCCCAGCTTTGATTGCAGAAGCTGGCAATAGCCGGATACTGCACGCAAAGGCTCCTGCAGGTCATGCGATGCGACGTAAGCGAACTGCTGAAGGTCTTGATTGCTGCGTTCCAACGCGTCCTTGGCGCGGGCGAGTGCCTCCGTCTGCGACAGACGATCCATCGCCAACGCCAGATAGGTCGAGACGGATTGAGCATACTGGCAGTCAATCCGGTCGAAAGCGGCGCTCCGCCGCGACGCCAGCAGCAATGCACCGAAGGGTGGACCGTCCACAGCGAGTGGGAGGCAGAAAAAAGTCTCCGCGCCATCGCCACCCGCGCGGCGTTCACTGAGATTCGCTCGGAGCACATCTTGGACAACCGCTGTCTCTTCGACCGTCAAGTCAGTCGGTTCGACCGAACCTGTCTCGCGCAACGGCAAGCCGACCGACCGCATCGAATCTCCTCCGGCATACGTCAGAGTACAGCGTTCAAAGTCGAGCAGCCAACGTAACTGCGCGGCGATTCCACGCACCAACGATTGGCTGTCGGAACTGCGGCTGATGAACATCAGTACGTCAAGCAGCAGGTTCAGTCTGGCAGGATCGGTTGCTGCGTTGGCGACCGGCTGTTCGGAATGTGACATGCCGTATCGGCCACTTTCTTCAAGAGCCCACAAATCTAGGAAAAGAAGATTGCGTCCTCTTCGGTCGCGATTGGAAACCTGGCCATGACACATCCCCCCTTCAACTGGGCAGAACACCCTCGCAGTGGATACGTGCCATCTTCAATCATCGACAAGCGGATGGCAAGATGTAGTGCAGGAGAAAGGCCTTCTAGGTCACGCGGATACCTGAAAACTCGGCCTTAAGCGGACTTCTGCGTTAATCCTTGGTGCTTTGTCAAAGCTTGATTTTTGGATCAGCCGCTTGGCGATAGCCTGCGGTTTTCTCTTGATTTTTGGATCAGGTTTTCTCGCGAGAACCGCAGGCTATCGCGTAGCGGCTGATTTAGACTACCCCAACTCTTAGTCCTGACAAAGCACTAGCATGGTTCGTCGCTCGACTCGGAGAGTCAAGCTACGTTCAAGGCACGAAGAAAGGCATCGTCAGTTGGCCTATAGACAGCCCCGCTAGCGAGGCGGTAGAATCAGGCCCTGAGAAGTACCTGCCTACCTCGTGAAGTCCGAACGCCCTCCTGCGGACTTGGGATCATGACACTAACCCTGCTCCGCGTCGACGACCCGAACGAATCTCTTGAAACGACCGAATTGCCCGTTGTGATTGGGCGAAGCGACGATGTCCAAGTTCGGGTCGAGTGTCGCTGGGCGAGCCGGAAACGCTGTGAGATCGACCAGGTCGACGGGGAATTCGTGCTGAGGGATTTAGGCTCGCGGTATGGCACGATCGTGAACGGCAAGTCCGTTCGCCAGATCGTGTTGAGTCCCGGCGATGAGATCGGTGTGGGATTGAAACGGTTCGTCGTCATGTGGGCGGATGATTTGATGGGCATGGAGCACGAATCGGTAACGGAGTTCGAGAGCAAAGCCATTTGAATCTTTCATCAGGAAAATGAACCATTGCTCATGGCTCATGTCTGGAATCCCAGAGCAGGGAGTGAAAGATGCCAACTGCCACTCAACTCTACAAGCTGAAGGCGAATTGCTAGGTGCATAAGCCCGTTGATTTGACCGAGTTTATGAACGCCATTAAGTCGCTTGACAACTTTTGGTTCATTTACGCCACCCTTCCGCCTGCAGATGACTGACAATTCCGACGACACGATTATCGTGTTGCTGATTGAGGACAGCGAGGCGGATGCTGGACTCATCAAGGCACACTTGGCAGGTCGAAGCGACCCAAGCTTCACGCTGCATCACGAGACGACGCTTCACCATGGGCTGAAGCGTCTTCAGGAAACCGTAGTCGATATCATCGTCCTCGATTTGTCACTTCCCGATAGCGGCGGGTTCGAAACATTTCAATCGGTAAAGGAAGCCGTTCACGGTGTTCCCATCGTGATCTTGTCCGGCACGAAGGATGATCAAGTGGCTCTGGAAGCCGTGCGCCAGGGTGCGCAAGATTTCTTCTCCAAGGACGAAGCGATTTCCGAATCGCTTGGACGTTCCTTGCAATACGCCATCGAACGTTTCCACCGCCAACGCGTGGAACGCGAGATCGACGCGGCGGCGTTTATCCAGCAACGACTCTATCCGCGACCGCTGCCGCCGTTACCTGGTTTCGATGTCGCCGGCCGTTGCACGCCCGCCAACCAGGTCGGAGGCGATTACTTCGATTATTTTCTGGCCGACGGGAACAGCCTGATTCTTGTCATCGGGGACGTATCGGGGCATGGGTTTGGGCCTTCGCTCGTCATGGCCGAGACGCGCGCGGCTCTTCGAACGATGGCGACCACGACGGACGATATCGGGACGATGATCCGTCGCGTCAATGAGTTGCTTGTCCACGACGATCTTGGCCCGTTTGTCTCGCTGTTCTTAGCGCGGATCGATGTCACGACGAGATTCTGCCATTACGCTTCCGCGGGACAACCGGCCGAGCTAATCCGGGCAGACCATTCGGCAGAAACACTGGAAGGCAGTGCCCCGCCCCTGGGAATCCTAGCCGGCAGCCCGTTGGCAGTTCACGAGACGCAACTACGGGAGAACGACACGCTGCTCCTTTATACGGACGGCATCTCCGAGCGATCGCCCGGCCCACCGGAACTCTTCGGCGTCTCTCGGATGCGTGAGTTGATCGCTGACTCAGCCGAATTGACTGCCGCCCAAACCCTCGAACGGTTGTTCGATGAAGCCAACGCTTTCGCCAACGCGCGTCCTGCCGCGGACGACATGACGGCGATTGTGTTGAAGGTCGTCTCGGCCTATTGATCCCGAACCGTCGGGCCTTGCACGCTGCGACGAACATCCTCGTCGAAACCAGAACTGCGTTCGTACTTTGCTACGAGCCGCTCCGCTTCACCATCGTGATCTCGTTCCCCGTTTCGTTGAAGCTCACGTGGTCCATGAATGTTCGGATGAGCATGACGCCGCGGCCGCTGGGTTTGAGAAGGTTTTCCGGGTCGGTGGGGTCGGGCAGTTGTCCGGGATTGAAACCGGGGCCTTCGTCGCGAACGATGAAGGTGGCTTCGCCCGGTTTCAGACGAGCCGTGACGTGAACCTTGCGATGTCGATAGGGTTCCTGATTCACTCGCTCGATACCCTGCGCGCGGTAGGTCATCATGTCTTCTTCGCGCAGTTTCGAGTCGAGTTCCAAGTTGCCATGATCGATCGCATTCGCTAGTGCTTCGGCCAACGCGGTACCAATCCGCAGCCGATCCATTTCATCACCCACACTCGCGTGAACAAGGCTGTCTTGCAGATGATTGATCAAAGCCTTCGGCGCGCCCCGGCCGTAGCCGAGAACGTAGTAGCTCTCGGATTGTTGCAGCAGATTGCGGATTTGTTCTCGTTCGTGCAGCGTCTCCAAGGCGGTCAGAACCATCTCAAGGACGCGGCCGAGATCGCGTTTCATGTTGCGTTTCGGGACGTAGCTGGAAGCGCCGATGTGCAACGCCTCGGCGGCGATCTCTTCGCTGCCGGCACGCGTGACCAGAATCACCGGTGTCGCGGGATACCGCTTCTTGATCTGACGGACAAGTTCCAGCCCGTCCATCACGGGCATCACGGGCATTTGCAGATCCGTCAGCACGAGATCCGGCTTCTCCTTCGCCATCTGGTCCAAGGCTTCTTGACCGTCCGCTGCATAGGTGACCGTCATCCCTTCGGCTTCCAAAATGTCGCCGGCGATCTTGCGGTCCAAGGGTGAATCATCAACAACGAGTACGGTGGTCATGGCTCTGTTCCTCCGACAAAATCGCATCGTCGTTGTCCGCTCCGCGAACCAAACGGCTATGGTTGCCAATCTGGCAGCTGGCCTACATACGCTTGCAACGCCGCTTCGAGTTTTACCACTTTCTCCTTCAGATCGCCAAGTGCCGTGGCAACATTTTCCAGCTTCTCGCTACGGGCCAACTGTTCGATAAGTCGCGCTGCATCAACGACTCGCCCCGCGCCAAAGCGTTCGAGCGTCAAGGCGATTCTTTCAGGTGGTTGATCTCCGCGTATGGAATCTCTGACTTCGAAAGTTGGTTGGGATTGACAGTGAACGTCACTTTCGTGCCGGACGATCGAAAAGGTGAGTCCAACGGCAGTTCCCCTGGCGAGAGACGTATCTTGAGCCCTTTACCGGCGTGACTTGCAGGCACCGTCACCGTTGCATAAAGCAAATCGAATGATCCCATGCGATCTTCCAGAACAGCGCCGTAGTCGTCGATCGATGCCGAGATTGCTACTTCGCCGCTGGAGGCAGATGGGCCGATGGTCTTCGTGCAACCGCTGAGGAGAACCGAAATTGCGATCAGTACAAAGCGAATCATAGGAGCAACCACGGGAACGGCATTGAAGTTCGCCGTAAACGAAGGGGACAACATTGAGCAATACGTAACTTATCACCCGAGCGACCGTTGCGAAACGGCCGAATGTGGCTCCGCGCCGCGGCCGTGCCGTGTGCGGCGTTATGCCGGGACCGAGATTTTGACCGCGTTAGGGAAACGGAGCGAGGTAAATTCTACCAGAGCAATGTAGCCAGCAACGTCGGCGGGCAACTCAGACACGTGAAGGGGCACTGTCGGTCGGCACATTTGGCAATACGGAAGTGTCGCTACCTGCATTCCGGTGCGCCAGCTCCAGTCATAGGAGAATAATCCGCGCGCCGACCAATCATCCCACGTGTCCCACCAACGGGGCCTGACAGCAATCCAGTCGGCGCGGCCGCGGCGTTGCAGCGAATCGATGGTATCAAGTGTTCGAGTGTAGAGCGAGTAAGAACCGAAGACTGCTGCCGGGACAAGAGCGAAACCGGCATTTGTGAAACCGGCAACATGGCCGTCCGCATCGACGCCAAACCACTCCAGGTCCCATCCTGGACACATACCGTTGGCAGAAGCGCGGAACTCGTCTTCGGAAATCATTCTTTATCGCTCGGCGGGAAGTCCGTGTCCCGTTCCAACGGATGATATTGTCCCGGCAACCACGGTTCTGCTTCAATGTCGTCGAGCTGGCCCTGCGCCAGCTTCAACCATAAGGCCAGGACGCGCTCACGCGGTATCCCGTTCATGTGGCGAGGTTCGCCCTGTTCAAGATTCTCCCAGACGAGGAGACCGCTGGGATATGCGGACAGGCACCACTCCGATTCATGCGAGAGTGCGACATCCGGATGCTCATCGTCGTTCGCATCCAGTTCCGCGAGAATCGCCCGCATTCGGTCAACGGACGGCTCGGCTTCGTCGCCTCCCCAGCGTGAACTGACATGAAAAGCCATGACTTAGGACCGTTCGAGAAATACCTGTCCGAATTCAGGTGAGCGGCACGGCGCTAGCCGCCGGTGTTTCACGGCGCACGAAGAACCGGTGGATAGCGCCATTCCGCTCACTAATTCCTCGAACGGTGCTTACTACTCCCTAAACGGTTGCTCACGTGACTCGCGAAGTCAAATCCGGATTTGCTGTGTCACCGCATCTGTCGCAGCAACTTCTTCAAAGTTGTCATTGGACGTCGGTGAGCACAGGTAAATGGCGTTGTCGTGGGAATAGATCCAGTCGCCGAATACCGTCAGCGACAATGGCGTACTGCCTTCGTGGACCATCCACCTCCACTCGTCGAATGCCAGGATGTTGTACTCGGAACTGTCGACCAACGGGTTCATTTTCATCGCACTCGGGAACCAATTTGATTCGCTCCAATCATCGTCGAGCGGAGCAATTCGGTCAATGTTCCATCCAGCATCGCAAAGCGAGTAGAGCATGGAATCCGCAGCAATCGAATGGCTGGAGTGTATCAGAGCGGGAGAAACAGGCGTATTCTCCCGACCGGAAAGGCGGCACCATCCCGTTCGTCCCCGACATGGACTCGTGCAATGTCGACGATGGCATCCACATTCTTCTGCCCAGGTACTCTGAGGTTATCGGTCTATGAACGTGGGTCTTCCAGTCTCGGTGCCAGGCACAGCGGGATCAATTGCTGGCGAACGTCCCGGACCTAGCGCAAACAGCATCGCGAGAAAGTAAATGGACAGCAGGATGATCAACGCGACAAGATCGCCCTGATTCGCCCACAGCCGCCCGTTGTTCATTTCCATCGAAAAGAGCATGAGGGCGTCGATGCATACGAGATAGATCGCTGACAGAAAGAACACTACGAATTGGCAGCAACTTAGGATGGGTCCACAATGATTCGTCGCGATGTGCCGGAAGCCCATCGGGATTCGTATAAAGAACGCCAGCAAGGGCATCGCAATGGCGAGGAATTCCGTCGTCGAGCGATCCGCTCCGAGAGACAGCGCAACTTGCGGAGCCGCCAACACGTCGGCTGGCAGAATGCCGTCCCAGCAGACCAGCCTGATCAGCCAACCGCGATAGTCGACCGTGCCGCGCGACGACCGGTCGTAATCTTCTTGTAGCCGGTCATACCCGATCATCAGATGGTCGCTGTAGGGATTTGTTCACGGCAGCGGTTCCATCCGGCAGGTCTTTAATCTGCTCGTGAATGCTGGCGTTAACGCTATAGTGCTCGTGGATTGGGATGACGATTGCATTTTCGACAGTGTAATCGCCGCAAGAGCTGTGAACGGCGTTTGAAAACGCCAGCGCTGGGGCGGTTGAAAAGGCTAGCGCCCGATGTGTTGTTTGT
>JAQBZB010000176.1 GCA_027622275.1 Planctomycetota bacterium
TCCCCGGATGGCTCGGCAGGAGCCTCGCCCTCCCGAAACTCAAATCGGGAAGTTGTTGATAATCACTTTCGTAGTCGATAATCTTACTCACAATGTTGCCTTGGGCCGCTGACGGCGACGCAGTTCTTCCATCTTTCGAGCCAGCTCGATCAATCGTCGAAAGTCCTCGCGAGCCGCAACTTCTGGGCCCACCTCAGCCGCGGCATCGATGATATTCTTCCATCCGACCGGCTTTCTCTGTTCACGGAATCCCCGCTCACCACGCAATTCGAACGTGCCTACGCCTCGTAGTCGCTCCCCAATTTCAGCCGCAAACGCGGCCGCTTGAAGCGACGGAGCCGACTCGGACGATATCGTCGCGACATCGTAGCGGGTCAGCGATTTAGCACGTCTCTGCTTCGCCTCGCCCGAATCCGGCGCGATCCAATGGACCGTCGCCGAAACAACTTCGTCTTCGTAACTCTCGTGCATCCAGACCTCAAAGAGCAAACTTGCATCTTGAGCCGAACGCAGATCGGTCGCCCAAGGTTCATCGGCCAAGCCGGTCACCGCGGCAGGTCCATGACCAACCAAGCGATACGCCCGCACGGCCTTCGGATTGAAAACGACTTGCACGTGTGCCTGACGGGCCACCATCGACGAGACACCGGTCACCAATTCGACCAACGTCCACCGCAATTGGTCCGAGGTGACGGTCGCGAAGCTTGTGACGGCTTCCCGAGGCGGACTTGCCAAAGACGCGTCATCGCCCAACTGAAGCAGCATGGTCCGAACGTTTCCCTCCGCCGCCACCGCGAGTAACTCGCCTAGCTGCTGTCGCTCGTCGTCCTGCAATCTCGCTGCGCCGTCGGTCACGACGACCACTTGCCGCACGACATCCTTGTCACGAGCTGCCTCGAGGGCCAATGACAGCGCGGATTGGACGCCCACGACCAACCGGTCGCCCCCTCCCGCTCGCAGCGCACGCAGCCACATCGCAAGCTGATCTTGTTGCTCGGCCGTCGCAAAATCGATTTGTTGCGTTACTTCGTGATTCACCGCGACGAGCGAAATCGAGTCCTCTGGACCAAGATGCTCGAACATCGTCTGTAACGACTCGCGAAGCGTATCGAGACGCCGTTGATGCCTCATGCTCTGCGAGACATCTGCAACGACCGACAGGTGCGTCGGGAAACTGCCTAAGCGGCGAGCGGTCTTTACACCGACCTGCAGCAATGAATGCTTCTCCGTTCCGAACACCGCCGGTCCCGCCGCGAGCACAACGGAAACATCTTCGTCGGTTGGCGGAGTCAACCCCACGTCGATCATGGCCAGAAAGTCTTCCGGGCGGATCTCCTGTTGATCGGGCACACGACCAAGTTCGACCAGTTGCTCGGTGCGACGGACGCTGGACATTGATGTTGAGAGCGGCACGCGAATCGTTTGCAGTTGTTCGTTCGCGGCGATAAACACGGGAGGATGCGTCGCGGACCGCAGCAGAAACGAGCGGTCGTAGCCTTCGACCAACGGCAGATCAACGCCCGCATCGGGCACGCGGCGGATCTGCTCTAACTCGGGAAGCCGCTGTGAAGCGTGTTGCGGAGATGCATAAGCGTCCCAGCGCATGAGCAAGACGTCGCTGTCGAGTACCAGTCCCCGTTCGACGTCGCGAATCAGCTGTCCGGCCGGGCCAGGCGTCGTCGTTGCGTCGAGCCTCACGAGTTCGACTTCCAGCGGTCCACCCTTCCAAACCACGGGGACCGTGGGCACATCAAAGGGATTTGTCGAATGCGCTGTCGAGATGCGAACGGGCTCGGGCGGCAACGCCACGAGTCGCGTCGGGCCGACGTCGATTACGAGCAAAGACGTCGCCGCGCCGGCCAACGGACGAATCGACGCCAGCAATCCACCGAGCAACCCGAAGAAGCTTCCGGTCATCACCAGCAGCAGCGAGGCCGCCAGCACAAAACGCCGCACCGGAGACGCCGAGCGGATGCGGGGAATCACGCGCAGTCGCGCTAACAGATTCTCAGGGATCTCGATCTCGCGAAGCGATTCGTCAAGCAATTCGTCCGCCACCGCGAACTTGACGCGACCAACCAGGCCGTTCGGAATTGGCAGCGAGCAAAGTGCCGAATCGATCTCGTCGTCCGTCGGCTGCGTCACCTGCTTCAGACGCGTGAGTAGCTCTTGCGGTAACTCAACGTTCCGCAACTCGGCATCAAGATTTCGCTCGGTTCGTTCGTCACACATGTCTTTGTTCGCAGATCCGTGTCGCCGTACAAGCACGACGCACAAGCGAGTGGATCATGGATCAGCTCGACGCACTCACTCGCTTGCGCGTCGTGCTTGTATTTGGACTATCGATTCCTGACTTCTTGTTCGGTCAACAGCTTCCGCAATCGCGTCCTGGCACGACTTACTCGTGACAAGACCGTTCCGATCGGAATTGAGAGCATGTCGGCGACCTCTTGATGCGTCAGTTCGCCAACCACGACTAGCAACAAGGTTTCTCGCAGTTGATCGGGCAACTGATCGAGCGCCGCCTGGACGTGGTCTTCAAACTCATTCGCAGCCGGATCGTGCCCCGCGCTGCCGACCTCCAGTACCGTTTCATCAAACGAAATCGTTCGCGTCCGTCGTTTTCGCCAACCATCGACCACTCGGCGTCGCAAGATCGTCACCAACCAGGCCCGCTCGCCCAACTCCGCGCGATACCGCGAACGGCTGTTCCAGGCCGAACGAAATGCCTCCTGCACAAGGTCTTCGGCGTCGTGTCGATCACCCACCAGCCGGAAAGCGATCCGGTATAGCGCAGCACCATGCGCGTCGACCATTTCATTGAACAGAGCTTGAGTCAATGCCAAGACAAACTCTCCGCGAAGCGGCTGCCGACCTCCGAACGCCACCTTGCCCGGCGAACGAATGTCGTGGTCTTCGTGAGTTGAGGGTTAGCTAACAAAGGGAGTTTCGACAGATCCTCCCTGAATTATTCCCGTGGTTCGGAGTTCGGCAGCCCCTTTCAGGCCAACGAGCCGAGCAGGAACTCGTGACTGGGTATTCGTTAAGGAATTATGGATAGCTGCGGGCGACGCGGAAACCGATCGTGGAATCTCGTGCTCCCGGAAGGCTTTGACCGCGAGCGGCGCTGCGGGTGCGATTCGCGTCATCTTGAAAGGAACCACCACGTACGACGCGCGGCTCGCGGCCGGGGATCAGCGAAAAGGCGTCAATCATGCGATTTGATGGCACGAGTTGGTAGCGATCGTGACACCACTCGGCCGCGTTCCCGTGCATGTCGAACAAGCCGTAGTCGTTCGGCTTCCGCGTGCCAACACTCATCGTGCCGCGATCGGTGACCTGGTTAAAGACTGCGTATTCGACGAGCTGAGACTCGTCGCGGCCGAAGTGATAAGCCGTCGTCGCCCCCGCGCGACATGCGTATTCCCACTCCGCCTCCGTCGGCAGACGATAACCCGTGCGCACGAAAATATCTGGTGCGATGGTCATTCCAGCCGCATATCCACCTGCTTGACTAGCGACGTAGCACCATTGCTCTGGCGGAATGCCGGCGTTCGCGCTGAGCCAGTTGCAATAGGCCGCCGCGTCATACCACGAGACGAACGTCTGCGGGCAATCGGCAGCACGTTGCGACTGCTGGACTCGGTTGTAACGATGTGACTGATTTTCGTTGAGGAACTTCTCGAATTGAGCGATCGTGGTCTCCTTACTGGCAATCGAGAAACTACGGCGAATCTGCTGGCTGTGCGGAGCCTCGTCGTCGCTGATCGAAGCCTCTCCGCCATCCGAACCCATCATGAATTGGGCCGGACCTGGCACGATCACCATCGTGTGTCCTTGAGTCGCGACATACCATTGCCGATCTCCGAGAATCGTTTCGGCACTAACGCGACGGATCGAACGCGCCAGTTCGGAAGTCTGGCCGAAGCGGAGCAACGTCCATTCAGCGGCAGCGTGCATCCCGCGATCCGGGTCTTCGTCGAAGATCTTCAACAGCTCTTGGATGAGCTGTGGGGATGTCTCCTCGCGTGAAATCGCGGAACTCGTTTGCTTGCTCGGCTCGCCGGCCAACTCTCCAGCGAGCAACAACATCGCACGACGCGTCGATACGTCGCTCTGCTTGCTCAACGCGGGTACGATCTCGGCCGGATCGACGACCAACGGGCTCAAGCGATGGATCAGCCGCGTGCGAAGCGTTGGGTCGGAATCGTGCTTCAGCAGCCTCCAGATGGCGTCGTCCTGGCCCAGCGCCATCCAAATCGAGGCGGTACTCGCGCGAAATCTGTCCAGCAGATTCAGTGCCTGCGTCGTTAACTCCGATCCCGCCAGCAAGAACATGAACACCAGCAAGCCGACGGCGACGGTTGCCGTCGCGTGCTGACGTGCCGCCGCCCGCATCATGCGTCGTTGATGTGCCGTCCACTGCGAGGATCGCGTCAGCAAACGGATTTGCAGCCACTCGGTGATCGACGGCAGTTGTCGACGTTCCGGCCGCGCGTTCCACATCGCCGCCCGTTCCGTCAATCGCAACGCGGCACGACCGACGGAAGTCGCCTTCTGCCGTTTGGTCAACCATTGCCGGAGCGAAGGGACCAGATAATCGTGAGTCAGCTGGTAGCATCGCCCGCCGGGAGACGACTCGCGGCCGTTCAGCTTGGTGTCCACCGGCGTCAGCAACCGCGTTTCGCCGTCGAGAATTCGCATCAGCTCTTTGAACGCCCGCGGCTCGTGGCCATACCCGGAAATATCGAGCAGCTCCGGATAAGAACGAATGTGGCCCTTGATGTCGCTTCCCGAGTCAGGCAGCAGAGCTTCCAGGACCGCTCGTGCTGCTTGCTCGTGAGCGCGGCTTTGCAGGTTGCCGGCACGTGCCGAAAATGTCTCCTCCAGAAACGCGGGCCCGACGCCGTCGGCTCCGCCCAGCTCGCGCAACGTGTTGGGAGTCCAGGGCCGGCCTTTGACCATCTCGGCAAACAACGCCAGCCGGACTGGAATCACCTTCCCTTCGTCTGCCAAGGCCTCAACCGCTTGCCGCAGGAACGCAGCTTGCGACGTGCTCGCTTCACTTTGTTCACTCAAGACTCGTCCAAAAGAACGCCCAAACGCCGCGAGCACCTTGCGAGCATGAATCGGATCGAACAGATCAACCAAAGCGGTGTTTCGTCCTTGCAGCAAGTCGATCTCTAGCTCGAGCATGAATCGACTGAGTGCCAGCCAGAAATCGTCGCGGACGAGCAGTAAGCACTGTAGATGCCCGCCGTCGCAGTGCCGCAATGCCTGGACGAGGTGTTTGCGTTGGACTTCCTGGCGTCCGTGCAGCCATTGCTCGAACTGGTCGATCACCAGCAACAGCTTCTGTCCGGCGGGCAAACCTTCGCCCCGGCGTATCGCGGCGAGACAAGCTGGGAGTGTCAAATCGTTCGCTAGCTCCGGCAACTGCTTATGGAGCTTTCGCGCGAGCTGTTGCTCGGTGTCGTCCGAAGTCGCTTCGACATAGATCGTATGGACCTCCCGCGACAGCAACGGGACAAGGCCGGCGCGGACAAACGACGACTTGCCACACCCGGACGGCCCATAGATCAAGCCGACCGAAAACGTCTCGTCCGCATCTCGTTCTTCGATCCGCAACTTCCATTGCCGGATACTCTCGGGCAGCCCGTTGCGATCACGCGCGCCCGGCAACAGATCGAGAAAGAAGTCCGCGTCATTCGCATCGAAAGCCCGCAAGCCCTTGGGGACGACGCGGGCAGTCGGCTGTTCCTCGCGCGGCGGTTGCTCCAGCGCCGCCGCGGGAGTTCGTTCCTCCGTCGTCGCCTTCAGCAGACAATTAAGGTCGTCGGCCAATTCGTGTGCCGATGCGTAGCGGTCGGCAGCTCGTTTCGCGAGTGCCTTCAGACAGATCCGTTCCAATTCGAGCGAGAGTGACTCGTCGAGCAAACGGGGCGGGACAACCTCCTCTTCGATGATCTTTGCCAGCAGTTCGTCGTAAGATTCGGCGCGGAAGGGCTGGCGTCCGGTGAGCGACTCGTAAAGCACAACGCCCAGGCTGAAAATGTCACTGCGCCCGTCAACACGATGCGATTCGCCGCGTGCTTGCTCGGGGCTCATGTAGGCCGGTGTGCCGGCATAGCTGCGACCTTCGACAAGACTCTCGTCTCGCAGTGCCAAGCCAAAATCTGTCACGTACGGACGATCTCGTTCGTCAAGCAGGATGTTGGCAGGCTTGATGTCGCGATGCACAAGTCCCTGAGCGTGGGCATAGTCCAAAGCTTCAGCCACCTGGGCGATGACACGCGCCGCGGTTCGCTGCTCCAACTTTGCTTGCTTGATCCGAGTCGCCAAGTCCTCCCCTTGGATCAGTTTCGAGACGACGTAGCAGTCACCATCGTCCGTCCTTCCAACATCGTAAACCGGCACGATGCCGGGGTGATCCAAGCTGGCGATCAAACGCGCTTCCTGAAGGTAGGCTTCGACATCTGCCGGCTCGGCGACGCGGTGCGGATGCGGAATTTTGGCCGCAACGTGCCGCTTCAGCTCGCTGTCCCAAGCCAAAAAGACACGCCCAAACCCTCCCGCGCCCAACAGGCCGCGAACTTGATATCGCCCAATGTTCGTGGGCGTTGGAGCCGACGTGGATTTGGATCTTCGAAGACGCTCGGCACAGTCACCGGCAGTCGATGCGCTATCCAGCACCAAGTCCGCCTCGATTCTCGCGAGTGCCTCGGTACAGGTCGCATCATCGACTTGCTCCAGAATACCGTGAATCCGCCGCAGTTTTGCAAGTTCTCGTGACAACGCGGCGGCAAGTTTCGGATTGGCAGCCAGCAATTCTTCGTCGCTGACTTCCTCGCCACGTGCTCGCCGATCGGCGACTTCGAGCACGAGATCGCGAACCCGCTCGGATCGCAAACCCGTTCGTTGCCGACTTGAAGAGCTAACCGACATAGGAAACTCGTGTCTAACCACTGAAGTACAACGACGAACCACCCATCAGGCTGCGCAAGTTCTTTCGCGCCCGGTAACAAATCCCACGAATGGAATTGATCGTCCGGCCGGTCGAATCCGCAATCTGTTCCAACGTCTGTGTTTGAAGATAGTAGCGTTCGACGACGTCCCGTTGCTCCGGCGGCAGACTTGCCACGGCGGCTCGCATCCGGCGAATGCTTTCCGACCGCTGCGCTCGCTTGATTGGTGGCGTGTGATTGCAAGAGAGCCGCTCGACCGCCTGGAGAAATGAACCATCATCCGAATGCGAAGCGTGTGGCATCGAGGCGCGCCGCTCGCGGCTACGTCGTTTTTGTGCGTCTTTGATCAGATTCGCCGCGATCGTCTTCAGCCAGCCCCGCAACGAACTCATTTCGCGGTGCTCGAAGGTCCTGATGCCTTGTGCGGCCCGCACAAAGGTCTGTTGCAGAATGTCATCGGCCAGCATGACACCAAGCTGCCGCCCAGCCGACTCATGAACAATATGCCGCCGCAACGGATCGTGATGGATCAGCAACAGCTGCGACAAGGCCGCGCGATCTCCGGCAATCGCTCGCTGAATCAACTCAGGTTCCAAGTCGCGCTGCGGCATCAGAAGAACCTGCAATCCAAGACTGAGGTGATAGGTTGCCCGCCTCCATGCTAATGGAAACCACCAGGGCGGGCAAACAGGATTGCTTTCGCACTAGGACGAGTCATTGTTTCAGTTGGTAGGGTGCGTCGAGGCACGAGGCGCACCAAGAAGTCACGAAAACCGTGGTGCGGCTCGCATCGCTCGCCACACCCTCCATCTGCTAAGCAAGCACTTGTTGCACAACCTGCCCACCGACATCGGTCAGACGGAAATCGCGGCCTTGGTGGCGGAACGTATGTTGCCGGTGATCGATGCCAAGCAGGTACAGCATCGTGGCGTGAAGGTCGTTGATGTGAACGACATCTTCGACGGCGTTGTAGCCCAACTCGTCAGTCGCTCCATGCGTCAGGCCGCCGCGGATTCCTCCGCCTGCCAGCCACATCGAGAAGGCTCGCATGTGGTGATCGCGACCGGCACCCCCTTTGTTCGTCTGGGCCATCGGAGTACGACCGAACTCGCCACCCCACATCACCAACGTATCTTCGAGCATGTTCCGTTGCTTCAGATCCTTGATCAGCGCCGCGGACGCCCGGTCGCAAAGCCCTGAGCAGACCCCCATAAAGTGAACCAGGTCGTTGTGGTGGTCCCAACCTCGATGATACAGATGGATGAACCGGACACCACGCTCGGCAAGCCGGCGGGCCAGCAGACAGTTCGCGGCAAACGTTCCGTCCGCCCCCTTCGTCCCGTACATCTCGAGCACGTGTTGCGGCTCGTCGGCGAAGTCCATCAACTCGGGAACGCTCATCTGCATCCGGAAGGCGAGCTCATACTGGCTGATGCGAGTATCGATTTCGGCGTCTTGAAAGGTCCGATTGCCAAGACTGTTTAACGTCCCGACGGCATCCACCACATCACGTTGGCGATCCCGTGTCACGCCGCGCGGGTTGTTGAGATATTGCACAACATCGCCCGCCGATTGAAATGGAACGCCCTGTAACCGACCTGGCAGGAAACCGGCACTCCACTGTCGCGTCGCGATCGGCTGTGGATTACGACCACCAATACTCGTCAAGACGACAAAGCCAGGCAGGTTTTCGGTTTCAGCACCCAAGCCGTAAAGTACCCAAGATCCCATACTCGGTCGCCCGGAGATGGAGGTTCCGGTATTCATCACCGTGTGAGCTGGGTCGTGATTGATTTGATCCGTATGCAAGGAACGGATAATACAGATGTCGTCCGCAATGCTGCTGATCTGCGGGAAGAACTCGCTGATCTGCTGTCCAGACTGACCGTGACGATTGAACTTCGCGAGCGGCCCGAGACAGACCAATCGCTGACCTTGCAGCTGAGCAATTGGCTGGCCCTTGGTGAACGAATCGGGCATCGGCTGGCCATCGAGTTTGGCAAGCCGCGGCTTATCATCGAAACTTTCCAAATGCGAAGGCCCTCCGGCCATGCACAAGAAAATGACTCGTTTGACTTTCGCGGGAAAGTGCAGCGGACGGATGACTCCGCGCGATGTCAGATCTGGCGATGCACCAAGGGCTTGGCAGTTCGCACCAGGACCAAGCAGCGAACCGAGTGCCGCGGAACCTAGACCGAGCGACGTTCGTGCGAGAAAGCTGCGGCGGGCGAGTTGGAAGTCGAGTGCAGGCTCATTCACTTCTTTGATGTTCCGAGGAGGACGAACGAATCGTCTCCATTTGAGCAGGCTCGTGGAGAACTGTCGAGGAAGATCAGCATTGGGTGGTGATACCGTTTGTAGGTTGGACGTCCTCGTCCGACCAGGAAGCTGCTTGAAACGACGGACGGACGAGGGCGTCCATCCTACATCAGTTATCCACGGGTTGGGTGTTATTTTACGTACGATGTAGACGGCACACTCCGTGTGCGGAATTCGGCACACGGAGTGTGCCGTCTACAACTTGCGGTCGCAGACCGCCTTGCGAATCCTTCAAATTGTTATCACGACGCAGAATTGCTTGGCACGTTGCCGCGCAACTGCAACGGATTCAACAGGATGCGGCCCATCATGTTTCGGTTACGCAACGTCTGACGAGCCAATTGGGAATCAGCGTTTTCGCCGCAAGTTGGCTCGTAGCAATGCTCTTTGACGACTTGGATCGAGACTATCTTCCCCTTGGCATCGAACGTGCATGAGCGTTCTGTGCCGTTCGCGCTCGATGTTTCGGCTCTCGGAGGTCACCATGAAATCTGCCCCACGAAACCGCCGCCTTCGCCCCAAAGGTGCGATCGCTGTCCTGTCGGCCTTCGCGTTGGTCATCATGGTCGCGATGTTAGCCATGGCCTTGGACGTCGGTTTCATGTCCAGCGTCCGCACCGACATGCAAACGGCCGCCGACGCGGGTGCCTTGGCCGGCGCGGGCGAGTTGGCCAACGGTCAGCAGGCCGCGGAAGTTGCCGCACGGAAGTATGTCATGTCGAACGCCGAGACTAGACCGGGCGTCTCCGACGCCGATATCGCGACGAACATCTCCGTCGGCCATTGGGACCGCGGACAACGAAGCTTTACGAAGGACCAGACACCGCTGAACGCCGTCAAGGTCGTTGCCGACCGCAACAATGCACCATTGTTCTTCGGCAACGTGCTCAATCAACACGCTTTCAACATGCAAGCTTCCGCGGTCGCGACGTTTCAACCACGCGACATCATGCTGGTGCTCGACTACTCGGGCTCAATGCGAGTCCATAACAAAATCGGAGCCCTGAAAGACGCGGTGGCCGCGTTTATCGCCGTCCTTCAGCAATCGCAATCCAATGACCGCGTCGGATTCTCGGTCTATTCGACGGAAGGCCGTTTAGCCAAGAGCCTGACGTTCGATCTGCCGGATTTGTTGCGCGACGTACGAAGCCGCAGTGCGGATGGTTGGACCAATATGGGCCAGGGCATGGAGAAGGGACGCATCGAGTTGACAAACAACGCCCGAGCGGGCACCAAGAAGTTGATGGTCGTGATGACCGACGGCATGGCGAATCGCCCCACCAACCGCGATCCCTTCCAGTACGTCCGCGACGAAGCCGATGCCGCGGCAGCCGCTGGCATTCCGATCGTCGCCATCAGCTTCAGCGCGGATTCGGATCAAACGATCATGCAGCACATCGCCGACACAACGCAAGGCGTTCATTACCACGTTGCCGGCAGCGTGTCGCAGCAGGAAGTTGAATTGAAACGAGTGTTCCGCGAAGTTGCCGCGCAGCGTCCCTTGGTGTTGGTCGATTAATCGCCGGCAAGGGCGCAATGGATTACTCCCGCTCAATCCGAGTCGCGCACTGCTGAGTTTCCGTCTCTTGAGCGAGATTCTTACGGCCAAAGGCGAGCCTCTGTCGGATTTCAACGACCGTACCGATTTCAACGGCCACTTAGCTCGCGTGGTTGGAACACAGTCAGATGCACAACACTCGCGCCCTGTAAAAAAAGATGCTCCTCAAGCCCGGTTGATAAGCTAGGTTTTAGGCAGGGCGAGCGCTTCGCGGAATGACCGCGATTTTTCTTCGGCGATCACGAGAGCGTGCAATCAAACAATCAGAATGGGGTACAGAACATGACTGACGATGCGGCAGTTATCGAACTGAAGGCAAAGCACATCAGAACGTCTCCAGTATTGACCGTCACTTCCTCAACGACCGTGGGAGATGTGCTCGACCTAATGGGCCAACATTCCGTGTCTGGCCTGCCCGTGATCGACGATGAGCAGAATTTGGTCGGCATGGTGACCGAGTTCGACTTGCTTATGCTGCTGCTTACTGCGGACAACTCAAATGGGGCTTTGCCTGTCTCCAGTGTCATGTCCACTGATGTAGTATGCGTCGACGAGAACGCTTCCATTCCAGAAACCGTTAGGCACTTTCGCGACAAGCGAATAGGCCGCGTGCCGGTTGTCCGCAACGGGAAGCTGATTGGCATCATCTCACGTCGAGATCTTATTCCCGTTCTGCGCGATCTGTTGCGAGATACGTCGCCAAAACAAGAGAGTGAGATGGCAGATGAGTTGGTGTGCGCGTGATGTCGCTCGTTGAAATCACGCAGCAATACTCGCATTGACCATCTCACGAGGCAGCAGCCATGACGATCAGCGCAATGGCGACGGTAATGTCCGCTCCGATTTCGCACGCTGCTATCGCGCAGCAGAACGCAATACAACTGCGACCCTCCGTCCCGGCAGGGCAAGGTGACACCTCGACGAGGAGGATGTCCCGAGTCAAGGATGTCTTGATACTGAGCGATGCTAGTCGCAAATCGAACATGGCGGATCTTGTCCTCCTACAAAAGAGCCAGAGTTCGTTCACTGCTGGGACGTCCGAGTTAGGAGGTGGTCGCAGCCCTTCCTCGGCAGATATCATCGCACTCGACCGTGCATTGCACTCGACCGTGCGTCACTCGCCAGATATTGAACTTCTCACCAACGTACAGGGGAAACTTCTACAGCATCAGGTGCAGTCGCCATCGGAAGCTGTCAAAGTGTTGAAGGTCGATTCGCGAAGTGCGAACGCGGCTGAACCCGAGTTCGAAGGACGTCGAAGCCCTCAAGTCAATTCCGCCGCAAGTCGTAACAGCTTACAGGCTTTGCAGGCGGAGTTTGCAGGCGATCGGAACAATCTCCAGGCGCTTCACACGGACTTAACTGAAGACCGCAACAATCTTCAGGCGCTGCACACGGACTTCGCCGAAGACCGCAACAATTTGCAATCGTTCGAAGCGGATTTCGCGGACGATCGGAACAATCTCCAGGCGCTGCACACGGACTTCGCCGAAGACCGCAACAAATTGCAATCGTTCCAAGCAGATTATGCGGCCCAACAAAACAATCTTCAGACGCTGCAGACAAACTTCGCCGAAGATCGCAACAAGCTACAATCGTTCCAAGCAGATTACACGGCCGAACGGAACAATCTTCAGGCACTTCACACGAACTTCACCGAAGACCGCAACAATTTGCAATCGTTCCAAGCAGATTACGCGGCCGGACGAAACAATCTTCAGGCGCTCCAGTCGGAGTTCATCGAAGACCGCAACAATTTGCAATCGTTCCAGGCAGATTACGCGGCCGAACGAAACAATCTTCAGGCGCTTCATGATCAATTCACTGAAGTTCGCGACAACTTGCAGGAATTCCAAGCGGAGTACACCGAGGAGCGCGACAATCTTCAGACGCGTCATGCCGACTACGAAGGGTATCGAGAACAACTTGCCCGCAACGCAAGCGGAACAACGCAGAAGTGAAAATGAAAGTGAAGAAAGGGGAACGAAGAGATCAGTCCCTCGATGACTTGTCTCTTACCCGGTTTTCGATCCGATACAAGTGCTTGTCGGATCGGATCAGCAGCGCGCTGTCGATCACTCCGTACGACGCGAGTGTCGGCTCGCCGAGCCGGTTGCTGGCCAGTTTCTGAAACTCACGCTCCGCTGCGATCACCGTGGTGTCGCCCTCCTCGCTCTGAAAATAGATGTGTCCGTCGGCGTACAGCGGCGAAGCCGAGTAGTCCCCCTTGAGCCGCTCCTCCCAGTACACTTTTCCTGTTTTCGAGTCGAGACAGCTCGCGATGCCTTTATCGGCGACCATGTAGAGTTCGTCTCCCACCACGAGTACCGACGGCGTGTGCGGGACCTGGTTGTCGGTCTGCCAAACGACATGCGTCTCGGTGACATCTCCGCGCCCATCGGGTCGGATTGCCAGCAAGTTCGGTCGGCCATAGCCCGTGCAAATGAAAACCAGCCCGTTGGCAAACACCGGTTTGGGAATCACGGAATAGCCCTCGCCATAGTCGACTCGCCACAACTCTTCGCCCGTCCGCGGGTCCAGCGCCGAGACCTCGCCGCTGCCGGGGCTGATCAATTGGCGCTCCCCCTCGACGTTAATGAGGATCGGGGTCGTGAACGAAAACTTCTGCGAGACTTCCGACTTGCGGTTCGTCTTCCACCGCACGATGCCCGTGGCTTTCTCGATGCCGGCGACGAACGGATCTTGCGCGCCGTCGCAGCTGAAGATGAGCAGCTCATCCACAACGATCGGTGTCCCGCCGTTGCCATGCACCGGGGCATAGGCCAACTCGCGGGTCTTCCAAAGCACTTTGCCTTCGCGGCTGACGCAGGCCGTTCCCTGATGACCGAAGTGGACGTAGACGCGGTCACCTTCGATGAGCGGCGTCGGACTGGCGTGGCTGTTCTTCGGGTGGATTCTGGGAGCCGTCGCTCCATCCTGCCGGAAGATCTCGACACTGCCGAGTTGCTCGCCCGTCGCGGCGCTCAGCCAGAGCAATTGCAACGAGCGGTCTCCACTCCCGCCTTCAACGGGCACCGCGGCCGTGAGAAAGATCGTCCCCTCCGAGACAACGGGCGAAGACCATCCTTCACCGGAAATTGCCTGCTTCCAAGTGACATTCAGCGTGTCGCTCCACTCGACCGGCACGCCCGTAGCCGTCGAGTGCCCATTTCCGTCGGGACCACGAAACTGCGTCCAATCGGCAGCTTGCGAACTGGCCATGAGCGAGCATATCGCAACGAATAACATCGAACGGGAAAAGCGAGGCATGAAGATCTCCTTGGGCGGGGCGCGGGGCGTGTCGTATGAGTTTACTCGCCGGGGCGGTGATTCTCTACGGGAGTTCTCCTCGCCGCAAGATTCCCCTCGTTGTTGGCCAAGGGGACATTTCTCTACAATCGATTTGACGCTGGGAAACGCTCGGCGGAACCTCTCTGGCGACAAAGGACCAATATGGCGAACGACTTGTCGAAATATCACGAGATTATCAGCGATCTCTTTCCGTTGCCGACTTCACGCGACCAATGGGAGCGGTTTCGGCTGAGCGACGACCAAGTGGCGTTTTATCACGAACAGGGCTACCTGCCGGGAATTCGCATCTTGACCGATCGGCAAGTCGAAGTGCTGCGCGACGAGCTGGCTGCGTTTTTCGATCCCGATCACGGCGGAAGCGAGTTGTGGTACGAGTACCACACGAACGAATCGGCTGATCCCGATGCGGTGTTGTTCCATGCACTCGGAGCTTGGCGGCTGCGGCCGGGCTTTCATGACGTGCTGTGGCACCCGGCGTTTACGGTTGCGGCGAGTCAGTTGTTGGACGGGGCGGTGCGGTTCTGGCACGACCAATTGTTTTGCAAGCCCGCCACGCACGGCGGGGTTGTCGCGTGGCACCAAGACTATTCCTATTGGACCCGCACGAAACCGATGGCGCACGTGACGTGTTGGATCGGGTTGGACGATAGCACGCGTGACAACGGCTGTGTCCATTATGTTCCCGGCAGCCATCGCTGGGATCTGTTGCCGATCACCGGTTTGGCGGGAGACATGGACGCGATTCAGGAGCTGCTCTCGCCGGAACAGTGGCGGATTTTTAACGAACCGGTCGCGGTGGAGTTGAAGCAGGGGGAATGCACATTTCATCATCCGCTGATGATTCACGGTTCGTTCGCGAATCGAACCGAGCTGCCGCGCCGCGCGACCGTCATCAACGCCTTTCGCGACGGCGTCTGTTCCGCGACTGACGAGACCTTGCTCGCCGGCGTCCCAATAATTCCCACTGGCCAGAAAATGGAAGGCCCGTTCTTTCCGCTGCTGTTCGATCCGAATCAGCCGAGCGCCTGAGTGGTCTTGGTGGGGCTCGAAGACTCGTCCCACTCTACCTCTTCCTCACTCACGACGGCACTGGCAAACCTGGACGGCACTGGCAAACCTGGACGGCACTGGCAAACCTGGAAACAGGGACCGCCACCCGAACCACCCGTAAGTTGCGAATGTCGACAATCTGCCTTGTTCTAGTTCAGCGGATAGTTACAATCCGCCCTCAAGCTTTGTTAAGCCGGAATTTCTTGACAATGATCTGGCGGTGATTGAAGATGGACAACTACGGTCAAGGGTCTGAAGGCGTTGCTCGAGGGGAAGGCGGACGCCAAGGCAGCCAAGAAGCCGACCTTCAAGGAGAACTATAGTCTCGACCGCAATCGCAAGACGAACAAAGAGAAGAAGCCTAAACGCAAATCCACCGGTCGCAAAGTAACTCAAGACAAACGCGATTTGGTGGCCAAAGAGATCGACATCTATCCCGCTGGTGTCGATCCAGGACAGTGCCAACGACAACGCTCGCAGTTCGCTTGGAGAATCGTCGATGGCCAGGCCGTTTATGTCTGCTACCAGATGTACGATCTGCCCGCATCGACCGACGTGCTGGTGCCAGCAGGCTTGCGAAACAGCCGCAGCGAATTCGGTATCGAGATCATCTTGATCCTCGCCTTCCTGCACTTCTGGATTGGCGTGTCGCTGGACAACGCACGGGCGATCATGAACTTCTTCACCGGCTTGGATCTCTCCAAAGGCCAAGCCGATTCGTTGCTCCATCAGTTGGCCAGTGACTGGGACGAGCAGTACGACACGATCGCCGAATTGATCGCCTTGCAAATGATCGTGTACATCGATGAGACCGGCTGGAAAGTGGGCGATAAGTCGTGTTACACGTGGGTTTTCTCGACTTCCCTGCACGTACTGTATCGCTGCGGCGTCTCGCGGAAGAAGACCGAAGCGACGGATTTGTTAGGCGAATCGTTTGCCGGCATCGGCGTGACGGACGACTACGCGGCCTACCAAGAGATGTTCAGCCAGCATCAACTTTGTTGGGCACATTTGATCCGCAAGGCCATCAAACTGGCGTTACAGAATCCTGCTGAACCGCAGTATGCCGAGTTCCTTGATGGTCTGTGTGCGATCTATGACGACGCCAAAGAATTGCGTCAAGCTGCCTTGGCGGAAGCCACCGACGCGCCGCCCGCCGCCGACGCGCAGCTCAGCGACGATGCCTCGCGTGCCGCCACGGTCAAGCAGTTGCAGGATCGCGTCACGTCGCTTTGCAATCGCCGCGACGAAACGATCCTCACTGCCAAGGCAGCGGCGAAGGCCACACCCGCCATCGAGCCAACGGCAGAGCCTGTGAAAACATTCATTCTTCTTCAGCGTGAATTGACCGACAACATCGCTTGCCTGTTTGTCTTTGTCGAGCATCCCGCAGTCGAGCCCACGAACAATATCAGCGAACGCAATGTGCGTCGTGAAGCAGAAATTCGCAAAGGTGCTCGCACGAGCAAGAGCGCGCGGGGAGCCAAACGGCGCGGCACGATCGTGACGGTTTTCGCCAGTCTTGCCACGCGGATCCCGAAGTTCACACTCGCCAGTGTTCTGGCAGAAATCGACCGTTGGCTCGACGCGGGCAGCTCCCTGTTTCAGCAGGAGTTGCAAGCCATCCAAACAAATCTGCCCCCGCCCGAACCAACCAGCTAGCTCAAACACTCTTGCAATTCCGAGAATATCCCAAGCGATTGCTCATCCCTGCGCGAAAATTGACAGCTACCGCGGTAGTTGTACTCTTTGCCGTCGAGCTTGAAATTGTTGTCTTCCGTCGGTTCCGGATCGCGCAGCTCGTGCCAACGGTCGAGTGCCTCGTGGAGATGCTGTTTTGCCTGATCGATCAATTGGGCGACATCCGCGGGGACTTCGGCTTCCGGATGGAGTTGTACTCCGTCTGTTCCCTGGTCGGAGTGCAACTCCGGCCTACGCAGGAGCTGAGCCGCCCAGAGCAGCAGGGCTTCGGCGCGGAGTTGGAGGCTGGCGGGAATCGCCCAGGCGTAGCCGCACTGTTCGTGGTTGGCGGCGAGCAGTTCCACCTGGCCGGTTTCCTCGTTGGCGGGGATGCCGGTGTCGAGAGCAACTTCAATGTCGTCCAGCGCAGTCCGCGCGTCACCTCGCAGCAGGTGCAGCCGAGCCCGTTCGAGCAGCAGGTCAATACGCTAGCGAGTACTAGAGAACAATAAAGCAGCGTTTGCCATTGACTCGTTCTCAGTAAAACCCTTCTAATCATCGCCGTGGATTTCGAATCTGATGGAGAACAAACATGGATGGGCCTTTGAACAGCATGGACCGCCTGTACGAACTTTATCAACAGAATTTCTTGAGATTACGCTCGTCTGTAATTGAAGCGAATCGTTCGCATGGCTCGCAACATCCAGAAAAGACTTGGATGGAACTAATCAGCAAAGAGGAATTCAACGAGTTGTTGACAAAACCAATGGACCCAAAGGTCGCCAAACGGTGGATCAAGCGGATTGTCCGCGGACACGAAGAGGAATTCCCAGAGCTACTGGTTGCCTGAAGTCCTCTTCTTGCGATCGTCAAACTGGGCCGGTCACCGTCAAGCCTTGCAACTCAATCAGCACGTCGTCGCATTCTAACTCACCTGCATTCAAGCAGGCCTGATAGATCGCGTTCTTTATATCGTTCGATTGGTCGGCATCGCTTGGCCACGCAAGTTCCAAACGCAATTTGGCCGCTATAACGCCGCACAGCCGAATGATGGTTACTTGCGCGTCGGGCGAGCGCTTCAACGACCACGTCACTCCTACCAAGATCGGCGTGGCAACTTTGGCGAAGTCTCGTTGCCAGTCTCGCTGGCCGGCACTGAGTTGAATGCGTGTGAAATAGTCGTCACTGATTTGAATTCCACGAATGCACCAGTTGGAATCAAACGGTACGTTTGGCTTAAGTCTCTTGTCCTCCTCGAGCGTCTCAAACACGTCGCGCGCAAGTTCGGAATCCTTCAGGTCTCCGCTGCTAATCTCTCGCTCCAAGTCCATCAATAGCGGACGAATCAGCGGCGGCTGCGCTTCCTTGCCGACAATGCGGAACGTGGGTTGAATTTTGCCCGCCACAGCTTCTCGCTGCGACGAGACGGCTAAGGGGTGTAGCGAAGATGCTCGAATCGACTGAATGAGCTTGTTCAGGCCGTTTGCTTCGAATAGATCAATGTGATTGAGGCGGTCCAGCGTGCGCGTTCCGTCGATTTCGATCAAGGGAATCTCACATTTCGACAACCGCACGGGAATGAGGAAAATTCCTCCGGACGCGTGTTCCCGATAAGCCGCGATCGCGTCCAAAACTTCCGGATAAACACCGGAAAGGATTCGCTCCGAGGTCTCCTGGGACAAACACACTGCCACGGCATAGGCGTCACGCATGGCCGCGCGAATTCCCATCTTCCAATCTTGCCCACCCAAGATATCTTGATCCCACCAAACTGACTCCCCCGCCGTTATCAAGTCGTCACGCAACTTGGAAATTTCGTCCTGATTGTCGCGGCAATAAGAGAGAAAGACGTGCTTCTTCGTCATGGATTTACTCACTCTTTGGCTTCAGCACGTTTCAATGAGTTTCATGCACCGTACTTCGTCAACAATGACCGGTTTTAGCGGATATCGCGTCAAGCTTCCACCAGCGTTAGGGCCGCTTCGTCGCTGACGAGCATCGCTTCGCGATAACGCTGGGCGATGCGGGCGAAACGAATGCCTTGCTTCAGCACGGCCCGCTTTTCGTCGTCCGGTTCCTGCTCCGCCTCGACTTGCAGCTCTTCGGCCATGCCCAGGTTCAGCGGCGTGGACGGGTCGCCGTGGCCGTACTCCTTGATGTAGCCGCCGGCCAGGTCGATGGTCAACGCGTGCCGGCCGCAGTGCTCGACGATCGGGGCGAGTTGCACGTCGCTGCCGCGGACGCCGCGGGCTCGCAGCAGGGTGATGCCGGCCGACACGTCGATCTGGTCGACGGCAATCGTGTGGAAGAACCGAGGTTGGCTGTCGCGGAGGTCGGTCAGGGGAAAGCGGCTGGTCACCAGCACGCTCACGGCCAACGCGCACTTTAGGCAACTTGGGGTAGCGCGGTAACTAGATATTGATTAAACAATTCGC
>JAQBZB010000537.1 GCA_027622275.1 Planctomycetota bacterium
GGGAGCCTGGGAACGAGGAGGCAGTATAGTCGATGAGCGTTCGACCAGCGATCAGCTTTCCTTGGCCGACACTGGAGGCTTCAAGTTGCCGTTCGCGCTAATGCACTTCAAATAGAGTGCGACATGCTCGCAGCGGACGTTGTCCGGCAAGTCGGCGACGATGGCGCGCAATCGTTCGGACGGAGCGAGATCGGCGAGCGGTTCGACAACGGCCAGCTGTTCGCTGGTGAGAAACCAGCTTGGCTGCACCGCCAGTCCTTCGTCGATCGACCGCGCCAAGTGACTGACGATGGTCGCTTCATCCAGCCCCCGGGCGGCAATACAATCGTCCAGCGTGTACCCGTCGGACAACAACCGCCACGTCCAGAAATGACTCGGCCGCGGGCCGGTGGGCGGGTCAACTCGTGCGTTCTGCTTGGGAGAATCGGCAACAGGATGAACGGCAGGCGAGGAGGGGACAGGTTCCGCTAGTTCAATGGTCGCGGCTTCTGACGCTACTGCGGCAGGTTCCGAAGCAACCTGTGCGGCTGCCGAAACAGCGTTCGCCGCGCGAAGACGCTTGTTGAGCTTCTTCGTCAGCTCCGGCGAGAGTACCAAGTCGCTGACCGTCTGCTCGCCGCGCATCACACTCGTGCCGAGTGCGGTGATCTGGACGGTCGGGCGATGTCGCTGTAGTTCTTGCTGTGATAACAGCCTGGCTTGAATCAGAGCATCCAGCAGATTGACAACTTCTGGCTGCGTCAGGTCGCCTAGCAGCCCGAACGTACTGAGCCGATGAAGCTGAAGCTTCTTGACTTGCGACGCCTCGGAACCGCCAAGCATCTTCGCCAACAGCAGCTTGCCGATCCGGCCGTGCGTCCGTGCCGCTCCGCTCAGCGCGATCCTGACAGCTTCCAGCGTCCCCTCCCCCATCTCGGCCTGCTCCGTCGCTCCCCGATCGATGAAGGCATTCTCTCCGTCGGGGGAACAGCGATCGCAACTTCCACACGCCTTTCGATCGGGATCTCCGAAGTAGGCCAGGATCTCCAGTTGTCGACACCGCCGCGTTGTGGCGTAAGCGATCACACGTTCGAGTTTCGCCACTTCCGCTTGCTTGCGTCGTTCCAGCTCGACGAAATCGATCTCCAGCTTCTCGAACGGCACATCCGGCTTGAGCATACGAATCGCCCGGCCACGAAACGGCGGGACATAGTCAAAGTCGGTGAGCTTCATCAGCTCGCGCAACGCCCGAGCGAAGGCGTCACGGTCCAATTCGGCCTTGGCCGCCAGCTGCTGAGGCTGAAAGTAAACCCAGTCGAAACGACGCTCGCCCACTTCTCGCTCGATGACTCGCATCACCTTCCGCTGCGTCTTGGCTTCACGCGGCAACAGCTCGACCATCGTCGGCAAATCACTGTCCAGCTTGACCGACGCCAGGTTGTGTTGCGACGCGAGGCGGTCGATCGCACCGCATTTTTCGAGCACCTGTTCACAAGCGCCGACACCTTCGGCACCGGTCGACAAATCGAGCCGATCTTTCAGTTCCTGCAGGGTGATCTCGATCGGATCGTCCTTCAGCGAACACAGATAGGCGTACACCTGCCGCACGGTGTCGCGGGCCGGATAACGCATGTCGATAAAGAACTCTTGGACGTAGCGATCCGAAAAGCTGAACAGCAACGCACATCTCGCCGGCCTGCCATCGCGGCCCGCTCGCCCCGCCTCTTGGTAATACGCTTCGAGCGTTCCCGGCATGTTGTAGTGGACGACGAAACGAAGCTCGGCCTTGTCGATCCCCATCCCAAATGCGTTCGTCGCGACGATCACATCGACTTCGCCGCTCATGAAATGATCCTGCACCTGCCGCCGCTGCTCGGGAGCAAGGCCGGCGTGGTACAAGCCGACTTTGCGTTTCGTTTCCTGCCGGAGGAACTCGACAACCTCTTCGCACTTCTTTCGCGTGGAAGCGTAAACGATCCCGGCCCCTGGGGTTTCCCCAAGGATCTCAAGCAAGGCGCTGTTCTTGTCCCGAGCCCCGGACGATTCGAAGACTTCGAAACGCAAGTTCGACCGGGCGAACCCCGTAATAAAAACATTCGACTCTTTAAGTCGAAGCTGCTTGGCGATGTCGCTGCGAACGTCGGGGGTTGCGGTGGCCGTCAGCGCGATCGTCGGCGGGAAGCCGAGTCGTTCACGAAACAGCCCGAGCCGAGCGTAGTCCGGCCGAAAGTCATGCCCCCATTCGCTGATGCAATGAGCTTCATCGACCGCCAGCAATTCGACCTTGGTCCCGCGCAGCGCTTCCATGAAACGCGGGTTACGCAGCCGCTCGGGGGCGATGTAAACGAGATCGAAGACTCCCTCCGACATTTGCGCAAGGCGCTCGCGTTGTTCAGAAAGCGTCAAGACGCTATTGATGAATGTTGCCGAAATGCCAATCGCCCGCAGGCTATCGACCTGATCTTTCATCAACGCGATCAACGGCGAAACAACGAGCGTGACGCCGTCACGCAACACGGCGGGCAATTGATAACAGAGACTCTTGCCGCCGCCCGTCGGCATGATGCACAGGCAGTCCTGGCGAGCCAAGACCGTCTCGATGACAGCTCGCTGACCGGGGCGAAACTCGCTCAGCCCGAATCTGGCGAGTCCCTCTTCCAGGTTTTCCAGTACAGCAGTCATCCGTGGTTCTGGCTAAATGTTCGATGGTTCCTTGTTAATGGGTCGCATTATAGAGGAGCAAGGAAGGGCATCCAACAACGGACACTTTGTTTAACTCCGAGCCGCCCAACCCAGCTGATGTCGACGCCTTTCTGATGGACGATACGCCGCGACTAAATGGAATTGCGTGATTGTGGATGTCGGCGGCAAAGGGGTCGGGAGTGGGGTGTTCAGAATTTGGTGATCCGTGACGAAATCGGGCCTCTCGAGTGATGCTAAAGTTGTTTCTTGGTCCCCAACGGGCTTGTCCCGAATGGCGTGGACTTAAGCAAGTACTTTGCACCAGCGACACTAACGA
>JAQBZB010000177.1 GCA_027622275.1 Planctomycetota bacterium
CATCCCAACGTGGAAAACTTGTCAACTGGTCAACAATGCGGGGGTTGGAAGCAGCGGCGATCCGCGTAACGATGCAAAACGACACCGCTTTTCAGATGTCTGCCTCGAACATCCGCTTCGGCGCGGGAACGACTGCCGAGGTCGGGATGGATCTGCGCGACATGCAGCTCAAACGCGTGATGCTCGTCATCGATCCCGCGTTGAAGGACCAGCCAATCGGACAAGCAGTTTGCGAATCACTGAAGGCGGCGGGTGTCGGCTTCGATATCTTTGACCGGGTTGCAGTCGAGCCGACGGATCAGAGTTTTCGTGATGCTGCAGAAGCCGCGACCGAGGGCAACTTCGATTCGCTGGTCGCCGTTGGCGGCGGCAGTACGATCGACACGGCGAAAGCCGCGAATCTCTACTCGACCTATCCGGCGGATTTTTTCTATTACGTCAACGCCCCGATCGGTGAAGGCCAACCTGTTCCCGGCCCGCTCAAGCCGCTCATTGCAATTCCCACGACGGCCGGGACGGGCAGCGAAACGACGGGAGTCGCGATCTTCGATTACGTCGAGCGGCGAGCCAAGACCGGCATTGCACATCGCTACTTGAAGCCGACGCTCGGCATCGTCGATTCAGATAACACGCGCAGCTTGCCTCCAGCCATCGCCGCCGCGACTGGCTTGGACGTGTTGAGCCATGCGTTGGAGTCATATACCGCGATTCCTTACACCGCGAGGCCGAAACCGGCTCGACCGCTCGAACGTCCGGCCTATCAGGGCGCCAACCCGATCAGCGACATCTGGGCTTTGCGGGCGTTGGAAATGGTCAACGAATCGCTGCTACGGGCCGTGCGCGATCCGAGCGACGACGAAGCACGCGGCCAGATGTTGTTGGCAGCCGCCATCGCCGGCATCGGATTCGGCAACGCCGGCGTGCATCTGCCGCACGGCATGTCTTATCCGGTGGCCGGGATGGTCAAGACCTTCCAGCCCGCCGGCTACAACGTCGATCATCCGATCGTCCCGCACGGCATCTCTGTCATTCTGCACACTCCCGCCGTTGTTCGCTTCACGTCGCCGGCATCTCCGCTACGACACTTAACGGCCGCCAAAGCGCTCGGCGCAGACATCCGCGATGCCGATGCAGACGACGCCGGCGCGATCCTCGCCGACCGAGTGATGTATTTCATGCGAGCCCTCGAAATGCCCAATGGCCTATCTGCCGTTGGTTACACCAACGCGGACATCCCCGCCTTGGTCGCGGGAACACTACCGCAACACCGCGTCACAAAGCTCTCGCCGATCCCTGCCGGAGAGCCAGAACTGACTCGCTTGTTCGAGCAGTCGATGGCGATTTGGTAAGTCCCGGAAAGTTACGGGAACCGATTGTTAAGCAGTGTGTAGATCAGCCGGAACGCGCTAGCGTCCGGTGCTCGTGGGAACCGCTGATGAATAATCCGGGCTACCGCAGTTGCAAGGGCGAGTAGGGCAGCCGGGCTGTTCCCGAGGATGGCAGCGTTGGGCTCGGCAGGGGTAATGCGCGAAGGAGCTGCTCGGTGGCCGTGGTGGCTGGAACTTGAAGCTCGCTTTGTGGGACTAATGCTCGCGCTATCGCAATGCTCGGAATCAACTCGCCCCGCGAATCGAGCAACAGGTTTCCGCTCGTGCCAACCAGTAGCACCCCCTCTTGGCGACCGTCACACAGGCCGGAAAGCTGTAGTCCCGTGGCATCGATCTGAAACCCCAAGGCAAGTTGTCGATAGGCCAGGAGCGTGTCGGCTTGCTCGTCGCTGACGACATTCGAGCCGAGCTTCAACGACTCGGCGGCAGCAGTCAGCAACGAGCGGCTGATGACGCCGCCGTTCGAAGTCAATGAACCTGCCGCTTCGACGAGCTTGCCTCGCTGGAAGCTGGTGTGGCTGAGCGTGATCTCGGCGGTGCCGCTTAGCTTGTGCGGGAACGGCGCTACTAGGCTTTCGAGATCCGCATCGAGAAACTGCCCGGCAACTTCGCCATCCCAGCCGTGATCGTCTTGTTGCACCCAGGCCGTTCCTTGAAAGCGGCAGCGGTCACCGAGCGATCGCAGACCGGCGAGATAATCGGCAGCCAAGCTGCACGGCAAAGGCGTTCCGCCGGTGCGAAGCTGCCAGGTTGTCGACGTTTTGGCCGAGCCCCGCTCGCGAATGATCTGGATTTGGGCGGGGCTGCGCATCTCGAAGCCGGCGAGCATAAAGTCGATGGTTGCTTCGACCTTGCCGTGGTCGGACGATACGAGACATCGCACGTCATTGGCGGTTGAAGCGCCGGATTCCCCATGCAACGTCAATTCGCCACTCAATAACTGAAATTGCTGCGTCGGACGTGGGCCGCGCAGAACGCGTTGATAGAGCAGCTGGCCCAGCCGGTGGAGCTGGTTGGCCTTGATCTCGGGCTGCGACGCGATGGCAACGATGCCGTGATCGGTTTCGGCGAACTCGACAACCCGGATGCGGGCGATCAAGTGTTCGCCGTCTGGGTCGCTCAGCTTGACGTTTTCGAGGAGCGTTCGGGATCGTGTAGGGTGCCGAACGGACTCGACTTCGGCCAACAATCCCGTCGTTTCGTAGATCGCTCGAGTCCAGCAGGCGTTTTCGCGCCAAGCATGGACCGGTGTCGCACGATAGACGATCCAGGCGGACAGCGATCCGCTCGGTGCCAGACACAACGCGAGAAACGCGAGGCGGCAGATCAATCGTCGTGTCGAATCGTGCATCCACGAACGTCCTTGTTCATAGTAGCCATCACGCTCCGTCGTGATGAGCCTTGCGTATGGGAGGTCATATCTGAGACGAGGTCTGATAACTGTTCGACCGGTTTTCCGAAAGGCTCATCACGGCGGAGCGTGATGGCTACATTAGTGCTCCCTCGCCATTTTCATGAACAACTCGTAGCGCGCGTGCATCTCTTGCAAGCTGTCGTTGCCGAACTTGTCGACCAAGGCACAAGCAACCTCAAACGCAACGACGCTTTCGACGATCACGCTAGCCGCCGGGACCGCGCAAACATCGCTTCGTTCATACTCGGCCGATTCGGGCTGCTTGGTCTTCAGGTTGACGGATTCAAGTGGCTTGGCCAGCGTGCTGATCGGCTTCTTGGCGGCACGGACGACAAGTGGCTGGCCGTTCGTCATGCCGGCTTCCAGTCCGCCCGCGTTGTTAGTCGGGCGGACAAAGCCAAGGTTGGGGCTGTTCTTTTGAGTCTCGTCGTACTGAATGGGATCGTGAACCTTTGAGCCCGGCAGCCGAGCCGCTTCGAATCCCATGCCGATCTCGACCCCTTTGATCGCTTGCACGGCCATCACGGCTTGGGCGATGCGCCCGTCCAGCTTGCGATCCCACTGTGCGTGTGTCCCTAATCCAAAGGGCAGACCCTCGACGCGCACTTCGACGATCCCGCCAAGCGTGTCGCCGTCTTTGCCTGCTTCGTCGATCAGTTGCTTGATCTCGGCATCGCGAGCCGGATCGAGCGAGTAGATTTCGCTTTGCTCGCGCAACTGGTACTGCTGGTCGAGCGGAACGTTTTGAGGCTCGATACGGACGCCGCCAAGTTCAACGACGTAGCCGATCGTTCGAATGCCGAAGGCACGGAGCAGTTGGTTCGCCAAAGCTCCGGCGGCGACTCGCACGGCGGTCTCGCGAGCACTCGCACGCTCTAAGATGCCGCGAACCGACGACAAGAACTTGACCGAGCCAGTCAGATCACCGTGGCCGGGGCGAGGACGTTCGATATCGCCGAGGCGTTCGAGTTTGTAGTCTTTATTGATGACTTGCAGCGCGATCGGGCTGCCGAGCGACGTGTTCTTCCAGATGCCGGTCAGGATCTCGACGCGATCGGTCTCGATCCGCTGCCGGCCTCCGCGGCCGTACCCGCCCTGCCGACGACGAAGCTCGCTGTCGATCGAGTCGGTTTCGAGTTCCACGCCGGCTGGAAAACCATCGATCATGGCGAGCAATGTCTTGCCATGTGATTCGCCAGCGGTCCAATAACGCAACATTGTTCGCCAACTAGACTTGCAAATGTAAAGGAGTTTGTACGATGGCCTTCCAAGGCCGTCGACCATCCGCGACGCCAGGAAGCGACGGCCGTTGGAAGGCCATCGTACAGAAACGGCGGCCCTGGAGGGCGTCGTACATGGGGTTTCAAGCAATCTTACTAGGACTGCAAATTGCGAGATAGGGCGGTTGCGACTGCGTCGGCGAGTCTCAACAATGCTGCCTCCCCTGCCCCGCCTAGCTGAATCCAGTCATGAAACAGTTCCTGATCCAACGTTGGTTTCTCATCGCACTCGTATCCGTGCTAGCGATCGGCAGCTGTTTCGCGCGACAACTCGAGCCGCTGACGGAAGTCGATCTGCCGGGAACTAGTGTTCCAATGCGTTCGGCAATCGTTGCGACGGTCCTGTTCTTGATGGCCTTTCCGCTGGCAGCCAGCGCGATGTGGCGGGCCATGCGTCGACCTTGGCCTCCCTTACTTGCGGTGGGAGTGAACTTCGGCCTACTGCCGCTGTTTGCCTGGGGAGTATCGTTCGGGCTGAATGCCGATCTGGGCGGCGGATTGCTGGTGGCAGCAGCAACGCCGTGTACGCTCGCCTCCGCGGCGGTTTGGACTAGGCGAGCCGGCGGAAATGATGCGGTGGCGATCTTGGTCACGATCATCACCAATCTGCTCTGCTTCATCGTGACGCCACTTTGGTTGTTGGCGATGACGGGCGAGAGCGTGAGCAGCCCGGAACTAAGCCTCGACAAGATGTCGCTGAAACTCGGCTCGCTCGTCGTGTTGCCGATGACCGCGGCGCAACTACTTCGTCTTTACAAACCGCTGGGGATTTGGGCGACTCGCGAAAAGCGAATGGTCAGCGTGCTGGCACAATGCGGCATCCTAGCAATGGTCGCGATCGGGGCAATTCAAACCGGCCTCCGCTTGAGCGATCCGACGCAGTCGCGCTTGAGTGCTCTCGATCTGATAGCGATGCTGGCGGCGGTTTGCCTGGTCCACACGGTCATGCTGTGGGTCGGCGTCGGTCTGGCAAAAATGGCCCGATTCTCACGCGAAGATCAGATCGCGGTGGCCTTCGCCGGCAGCCAGAAAACACTGATGGTGGGACTGCTGATGGCGATCTCTCTGCAAGTGTCGATCCTGCCGATGGTTGCCTACCACATTAGCCAACTGTTCATTGATACGCTGATCGCGGACCGCTTCCGAGCGAATGAGCCAGAGAAGCCACCAACGGTCTAACGGTTGAACTTGCCGCGATCCAACGATTCGCATACACTCCCAACCCGCACCTATTCCCGTGATTTATTTCGAATCGCGACTGATGTGGGAACCAATGCCGAGATGTTTACGTAACAGAACGTGACGACAGGAAAACGACACAAGTCGCAAAGATTCACCATCCGTTGTTGCCGTTCGGCATCGTCAAGCACGGATGTAAGGTGACTGACTGTCGCCAACGCCCCTAGCCCTCATAAGCGGTGTGGGCAGCTATCAACCATACAGGAAGTTCACTGACGATTTACGTTCAATCTTGTGTGCTCGCCAGCCGATGAATGGAGTGCGATCGCGAAGGTCTTCTTCCGCAATGGACAGCGCTCTTACGACACGGAATGCGACGCACAGACGAAACGTGGCGTATATTAACGGGACGGACAATTTGGTCCGCATTCAGAGTGCTGTTTTCGAGCCGACTGATTTTCAATCAACAGCCCGATCGGGCGAGCCGGCATCGTGATAGTTCTCCGCGGATCAACCCAGTCGAGTCGTCCCGGATGGTTTTCGAGCACTGATTTCCAATCCATTGGACACTAGCAGACAAATCGTGTCAGGGTTAAGCTGTTGTTGGTTGTCACCAACGACACTGGATCGTTTCCAGCAATACCTTGACGTTGTTTGTCGTTGGGGGAGATGAAAAATGCAAATTAACGGACCAGCCCATCTGCACGGCGCGCAAGCGATCAACCCGCCGCACCACAATCCGCGGGCCTCGCGAGCTTCGGAAGCTCAAGGCAGCTCGCTGGCACAGGCGGATCAATTGGACATTTCACACGAAGCCGACCTCGTCAGCCGCGTGCATGATATGCCTGCGATTCGCCAAGATCGAGTCGCCGAGATTCGAGCGCAAATCGCGTCGGGCACGTACGAGACCGACGACAAGCTGAACGGCGCGCTGGAGCGGTTGCTGGACGAGATTGGCTAGCGGACGATGTCGGAAGAATACTCGCTCGGTAACGTTGAAGTCTCCTTATCGCCGCTGCAACGCTTCGAAGAGTATCTGCAAAGTCGCGGCATGCGGATGACCAAGCCGCGACGCTCGGTGTTAGAGCACGTCTTTGCTCGGCACGAGCATTTTGACGCCGACACACTCATCGACCAGTTGCCGTCTCATGGGCAAAAGGGCTATGTCGGCCGGGCCACGGTCTATCGCACGCTGAAGGAGTTCGTCGACGCCGGGCTGCTTCGCGAATTCCAGCTTGATGGCCGGGCCGTCTACGAGCACGACTATGGCTACCCGCAGCACGACCATCTGTACTGCCAAGAGTGCCAGCAGCTGATCGAATTTCAGAGCGACGAACTCATCGAGCTGCGCGAAGCAGTTGCCCGCCAAACCAACTTCCGCGTCACCGGGCATCGCTTCATTATCACCGGCGTGTGCGAGAAGTGCCGCATGTCGAAGCGCCGCCGCCGCCAGCGGGTCGATATGATCTGATCATTCGTACGATGGCTTTCCAAGGCCGTCGAACTCGGCGGCTCGCTCGCAATCACGCGTCACCGTCGCCATCACCGTGCTCTTCCACGCCTGCTCCTTTCGCGTGTCCAATACTTCGCGGTCGCCCAACGCGCACTCGAGCCCGCCATGCTCAGTTGCATTTCGCCGCGCTGGTCGAGCGTGAACTCCGGTCGTCGATGCCATTTGCTGCAAATCGACGCCAAGGGGAGGCAAGTGGTCGAATTAGCGGGACGCGACGTGTATACTCACCCCATCTCACCTCACCAGTACAGCCTTCCATCACTTGAACTCGGCCATTATGAATACAAACATCACCCGACCGAAGCGCCGCTATCGAAAGCAACTCGACAATAGGTTTCGCCGTTTGCTGCTTGAGTCACTCGAAGATCGCAGGCTCTTGGCCTCTGATTGGCAGAATGCATTTACCGCTCGAGACGTCAACGTTGACAAGGTCGTCTCGCCCGTGGACGCGCTCGTCGCCATCAACGAATTGAACCAGCGGCACATCATTCCAAGCACGACCGGCGAGTTGCCTGATCGAAGCGATCATATCGGCGCACCCTTGTATGACGTCAACGGAGATGGATTTCTCTCGCCGTTGGATGTGTTGATTGTGATCAATGCAATTAATGAGGACTTCATCGCTCCGCAAGTGACAGCGGGTCTACAATTCGACTCGGCGCCCGGCGGAGCCGCCGACAACGACGGGATCAGTTTCGTTGGAACGATCACGGGCACTGCGATCGACAATCTGACCGGAATCAAACGCGTCGAATACGCGATCAACGGCGGCGCGTTCCAGACGGTCGACTTCGAGCGGGATGGAAGCTTTTCCATCCAACCTGCGCTGGCCGAGGGTGAACACACGATCGTGGTCCGAGCCGTCGATGGCAAGGACTTCACTGGCGAGGCCGAGTCACTCCAATTCACCTTCGATTCCGAAGCTCCTGAAGTTGTGTTTAACAATCCGGGCCCGCACATTACTCGGAGCGACTTATTGATCACAGGGCAAGTGACCGACGCCTTGGCCGGTGTTGAGTCGCTGCTGGCACAAGTCGATCTGGCCGACACGGTCGCCGTCCCAGTTGCCGCGGACGGTACGTTCGCCTTCACGGCCTCGTTGCCCACCGATTCGACGGCCGACGGCCAGCATCTCGTTCGCTTCCGCGCCACCGACAAAGCCGGCAACCTTTCGACGCTGAAGACCGTCGACTGGAAACTCGACACGCGGCGGCCAGTGATTACGACCAATGCCGACGCCGTCGAGCGAACGGCGCTGACGGCGATCGAGCTTTCTTTCAGCGAAGACATCGCCGCAGCGGCTTTCACCGCGGCGAACTATACACTCACGCGCACCAGCGGCCCGAACGCTCCGGCCCAAGTGCCGATCTTTAGCATTCAGCAGTCGATGCGCGGAACGCACAACTCGTCCTGCCTGCAGCGCTGGGCAACTTCAACTACCGGCTGGACGTGCTTCCGGCCGTTACCGATCTTGCCGGCAATACGCCTGTGACGAGGCAATTCAACTTCACGATCGAAAAACCCACGCGGCTCGCCGAGTCGTCGCCGGCCAACGGCGAAGAGATGGTCAGCCTGACGCGCGAGACCATCATTCGTTTTGACGGCCAAGTCGATCCTGCGACGGTAACGCCCGACACGTTCTATCTGATTGCCAATGGCGAGCGGTTGCCGGGTCGTATTCGCGTTTCTTCCACCGAGCGCTTTGCCACGTTCTTCTATGACACTCCGCTGCCGCCATCGACCGAAGTTCGCATCATAGCCAACGGCGACGAGATCATAGGCCGCGACGGCCTGCCGTTGGACGCGGACAACAACGGCGAACCCGGCGGTCTGCTGCAAGCCGACTTCCGCACATTGCCGCTGACGTTCATTCCGGGTACACGGATCTTTGGCTACATCTACGATTCGTACAATCGGAACGAAGATGGATCGGACATTCCAGTCGTTGGCGCAACGATCTCGCTCGACGCAAATCCTAACGTCTTCGCCGTCACGAATGACGAAGGCTTCTTCGAACTCGGCCTGCAAGACCTGAACAACGACACGATCGCCGATGGTCTTCCCGCCCCCGAATTCTTCGTCCACATCGACGGCAGCACGGCGACGAACGCGCCCGCCGACACGGCTTATGCCACGCTCGGCAAACCGTTCCACACCGTCCCCGGCCAGCGCGAGCAACTGAACATGGCAGGCACGCCGTTCGATATTTATTTGCCGCCCATGTCGATGGGAGACATCGTCGATCTCAACGTCGACTCCGACACCGAAGTTGGCTTCGGCGCAGGTGCGCAAGACCAAATTCGCGCCATGTTCGCAGATGATCCGGAAAAAGCGCAGATGGTCATCGACAACTTGCAGGTCACGTATCCGGCGGGATCAGCTCAAGACGAGAACGGGAATCCCGCAATCCGAGCGACGATCATCCCCGTCGAACCCGATCGCCTTCCAGCACCATTGCCTCCAGGTTCTGATCCACGATTGGTTGTCTCTATTCAGGCAGGGACAGATGCCGGGTTTAACTTGGCCGGCGGTTCGACGAATTTTGACGAACCTGCTCCGATCACATTTCCAAATCTTGACGCCCTTGCGCCGGGTGAAGAAGTGAGCCTCGTATCGTTCGATCATGACAAGGGTGCGTGGGTAGCCGTCGGTGTCATGACCGTGTCGGTAGACGGAAGCAGAATTGTCTCGAACCCCGGCCAAGGTATCCTCGCACCAGGTTGGCACATCATCAATCGCTTCTTCGATATCTTTGCCGGTACGAAGGGATGTAGTGTCGGCACCGATGCGTTGGATTTTTTCGGGGATTTTTCAGCATTGACGCTGACACCACTCCTCCTTGTCGATGCCCTCGCTGGCGAAGGCAAGAAGCCGGTTCGGACTCCATTTTCGAAGGCCGCATCCATCGCGATAACGTTGAAGGAGTTTCACGACAGTGGAACACTCGACGAAGCCAAATTTATTGACTTTGTATCAGGCGAAGTACTGGATGTCGCTAAGGATTTGTTGCCGCAAGCCAGAGACCAAGCCTTTGTCGACGCCCTGCAGACAGTTAAGGCAGGTGCTGACGCTTTAAACACTGCGAAGGAACAATGGAAGCAGTCTAATGATTCGTTTCGCAGGATACTTGAATCCATTGATTGCAATGTCTTCCCACTGACGGAGGCAATTCTCGATGTGTCCGACTTCACAACATCCGCAAAGAATCGAATCAGCGATGCCGCGGACGGGCTGTGGGAGTCGGTGAGCGGGGCAGTTACCTTAAGTAATCTTGTAAAGCTGCTGCCCTTTACTGGATCAGTGGGGCCCAGCCCAGAAGGGGAGGACGTCATTGTCGATGAAGCCGCGATTCGGCAGCAATTGCTAATCGCTTCGTCGTATTACGAGCGAGCGGCTGCCGCGTTTGGTAGTGCTGGTTTCGGGAGTGTCGACGAAACGATCGCATTTCAACGTAACGCGGTCAATCGAGTTTTAGCTGACGCAAGCACTATCGACGCACTTGCCAAACAATATGGCAGTGACACTGGAGGGTCGTTTTACACGGTCAAAAATTCCAGCGGCGGAATCGTTTCGCAAGGCCGGACCAATGGTGCTGGAAGCTGGTCAGCGCGCGTTCGAGAGCGCTCATCGTTTTCCGTACAGTACTACAACCCGTCAAGTGGTTTGTCTGGCAACGCGACGTTTCAAAGCGGACGTGGCGGTGGACGGACAAGCATTACAAACAGCATCGCCTCGCTTGAATTGACCAGAGATCAAATTGGTGACGGGACACTCGATCCAGACGGTGATGGGCTTGGCCCCATTGCTGAACAGGCCATTGGCACTAGCCCTACTTTAGCCGACTCGGATGGAGACGGCATCAGCGATTCGGCGGAGATTGAGCAAGGTCTTGACCCACTCGGCGGTCGTTCATTCCCGACAGGAGTGATTGCTTCGCTTGCGATTCGGGGAGAGGCTCGTGAAGTTGTGCTGACTGGCTCAACTACAGATTCGACAGTTTTAACGGCTTATGTTGCATCGGGCTCGCATGGCCTTGCCGTGATCGATGCGTCGCAATTCGACCGGCCGACGATACTTGGTCAACTCGATTTGGTCGGCGATGCCCAAGATGTCGCAGTTGATGCGGTAAGCTCTGTTGCAATCGTCGCGTCAGGTGCTGGCGGACTACACTTCGTCGATGTCACAGATCAGATGATGCCGAAACGGGTGAGAACGGCAAGCGTCGATGCGACACAAGTCGAAATGCTGGATGGGGTGGCCTATGTGGCGGCAGGAGCACGAGTATTGGGATACGATCCGGTGTCGGGTGACTTGATCTCGACGCTGATCGTACCGGGCAGTGGTGACATTACTGGGCTGACGCACGAAGGCAACTTCTTGTATGCGATGGATGTGGACCGGAAGCTGCATGTGCTGGAAGTGTCTCGCTTTCGAATTGAGAAACGGGGCGAGGTGACGCTGCCGCAAGGCGGCGGCAAGTTGTCGGTCAACAATGGCGTGGTCTACGCAGCTGCAATCAACAGCTACAGTCGCGGCGGATTCGCTACCGTCGATGTGACCGATCCTGCTAGTCCCGTCGTGATCAGCGGCTCGGATGTTGTGTCGCCCTTCGTCGGCCCTGGCACTGCCGTGGCGGCGAATGGTTCCGGTCTGGGGTTGCTTGTCGGGTCTCAGAATGGTCAACACTTCGTCGATATCACGGATCTGTCGGATGCGGAAAATACGAACAACTTGTTGACGCGATTCAATCTTCCCGCATCTCCACAGAACGTGGCGATCGCTTCAGGCATTGGTTACGTCGCCAACGGAACGGGCGGCCTGATCGTGGTCAACTATGTGCCGTTCGATAATCTGGGTCAGGCACCCGTCGTGACAGCCGTTGGGCCAGCGGGCGACAACGTGCAGGAAGGAAGCTTCGTGCCGATTCGCGTCAACGTCACAGATGATGTTCAAGTTCGCGACGTGGAACTGCTTGTGGATGGCCGTGTCGTCGCACGCGACGTGTCTGCGCCTTTTGACCTGCGGGCAGTCGCACCGGCCCTGTCGTCGGGAGCGACAAGTGTGTCCTTCCAAGTGCGTGCAAGCGATACGGGCGGCAATGCGGGACTATCCGAAGTGCTCACCTATACTCTGACGCCCGATATCACTCCACCGGAAATCGTTGGCTCCTCACCGACCGACAGCGGGGCGGGCTTCCAAGTCAGCGCCGTGACGCTGCGCTTCGACGAGCCGATCAATACGACGCGGCTAGCGCTTGGCGGCTTCGCCCTGACGAATCTCGGTGCGAACTTCCGCGTCGGCGGCGGCGATGACACGCCGGTGGCATTGGATCGAATCGAATCCCTTTCTCCGCAGCGAGTCGTGGTCTACACAAAGAACCCGCTTCCCGAAGGCCGCTATCGACTGACCGGGAACGCCAGTGTGCTGGCCGATGTGGCGGGCAATCAAGTGAACGCCCCCGTAGGAATCACATTCACCAGTTTCGAGTTCGATGAACAGAACGCGGTGGCTTGGATCTCCGACACGGATGGTGACTGGAACCAACCGGGCAATTGGAGCACGGGCGAAGTTCCCGGCCCCAACGACACCGTGATCCTCGACCGCAAGCTCGCCAATCCGAAGATCACTCTCTCCAGCGGCAACATCCGCATCCGCAGCCTGATCGCCCGCGAAGAGTTCGTCATGAACGGCGGCTCGCTCACGGTGACCGAAGCCTCACAGGTTGATGCCCGTTTTGAGATTGGCGGCAGCGCTGCATTAGCGGTCGATGGCCCTCGTGCGTTGTTCGTTGCAAACGGGGATACCAAGATCGATGGAGGAAGTTTTTTCGCGACGGCAGGCGGCCAGCTTTCGCTACCTTCCGCGTTTGTCTATTCGAATTCGGTAGACGACGTATGGCGTTCGGAAGGTGCGGGAAGCCTTCTCTCGCTTCCCAATTTGACGGGCATCACGAATGGTTCCGGTCGCAACTCTGACATGACGATCGCGGCTGCGGCAGGAGGACGGATCGATTTGAGCGGTGTCACTCAGATCGTTGACCCCAACAGTGGAGACACGCGTGATCGCGGCGTCTTTGTTTCTGCCAACGGTCCGGGCAGCGCGATCGATCTTTCACTACTTGCCAGTTTCACGGATGCAGACGCGGACGAGCGGTCCGCAATCACGGCCAGCAATTTCGGTCTCGTAACCCTTAACGCTACGCAAACTGTTCTTGTGAACGTGACGACAAGTGAAAGCAACAATGGCATGATTATCGGGACACTTGGCCTGCTCGGTGCGGAACAACGGAGCACGACCGACGCAGTATTGAGTAACACTCTAGACGCATCAGGACTCGATTCGATCGTCGCTGCGGCCAGCGCTCGGCTTGGATTAGCTGACGGTAGTCTCCTCGGCGATATCACGTTTCGCATCGCCGACCTTGAAGGGGCGTATCTTGGGTTGGCGACACCTTCTGAAATCTTGATCGACCGTGACGCCGCAGGCTATGGCTGGTTCATTGATGACTCGCCGCTACAGGATGAAGAGTATGGTAGCGATGGTCTCGCTAATGCAGATAGCCGCTCAGTTGATCGCTACGATCTACTCAGTGTCGTGATGCACGAACTAGGACATCTCTTGGGGCTGCGACATGGTGAAGGCCTTGAAGAGGTGTTGCATCTTGGTGAGCGACAGTTGATCTCCCACGGGGCTCTCGACGAGCTGTTTTCGAAAGGTGCTTGGTAGTTGCCGTATCGTTCTGGATATTTGGAGCCGCTCCGCTAGAATCGGAACTATGAGCACCGCCCCACGCTACCTACCGATTTCGGTTCACGATTACCTCGCCGGCGAACGAGACGCAAAACGTCGGCATGAGTATGTCGAAGGCGTTGTGTATGCGATGGTGGGGGCCACCAACGCACATAATCGAATTGCGACCAACGGCACCGGTGTTTTGCATTCGCAACTTCACGGTAAGCGGTGCCAGGTCTTCAATTCCGATACCAAGATTCGCGTTCACACGGCGACCGGCACTCGTTTCTACTACCCCGATCTATCCGTGGTTTGCGAGCACAATCCACAGACGGATACATTTCAAGATTCGCCCGTCGTTGTCGTTGAAGTGATCTCGAAATCGACTCGTCGAGCCGATGAATTCGAGAAACGCGAGGCTTACTTATCGATCGATACGTTGTGCGTGTATATCCTTGTGGAACAGGCTGTCGCAGCGGCGGTGGTGTATCGTCGGCTAGACAGCGGCTTTGCGCGAGAAACTTATGTGGGCAGCGACGCGATCATTCCGTTGCCGGAGATCGAATGTGAATTGACGCTCGCCGACTTGTATGCAAACGTCGACTTCCCACCGCCAACAGTCGACGAAGAGGACTAGACGCTCACCTCAGCAGTTGGTGCATCTCCTTCGTACTTCGCGCGAATTGGTTCGACGATCTCCTTGATGAACTCGTCGACTTGTTCGGGAGCGCGGCCGACAAACTGCCTCGCGTCCAACGCTGCATGAAGATCGATACCGGCAAAGGCGCTGTCGGCGGCCAATCGTTCGAACAAGTCGTTTGGCTTGCCTTCATTCTTTACAACGGCCGCAGCAGCTTGGCTGTGCTGACGAATGTGCTCGTGGAGTTCTTGCCGGTCGCCGCCCGCCGCAACCGCCGTCATCAAGATGTCTTCGGTCGCCATGAACGGAAGTTCTTCGTTCAAGTTCTTTGCGATGACTTGCGGATAGACGACTAGGCCCGTTGTCACATTCTGGTACAGAATCAAAACGGCGTCGATCGCCAAGAACGATTGCGGCAAGACCAGCCGTCGATTCGCACTGTCGTCGAGCGTCCGCTCCATCCATTGCGTCGCCAGCGTATTGGCGGCGCTGGATTGCAGGCTCATGGCGAAGCGGGCCAGCGAACAAATCCGCTCGCTCCGCATCGGGTTTCGCTTGTAAGCCATCGCCGAAGAACCGATCTGTTCCTCCTCAAAAGGCTCCTCGACTTCCTTGCGATTGGCCAGCAGCCGCAGATCGGTGGCCGCCTTATGGGCGCTCTGCGCGATGCCGCTGAGCGTGTCGACGATCTGCACGTCGACCTTGCGCGAATACGTTTGGCCGGTGACCGCATAACTGTTGTCGAAACCGATCTTTTCGGCGACCAGTTGCTCCAATCGCCGCACCTTCGCGTGATCGCCACCGAACAGCTTCAGGAAGCTCGCCTGCGTACCCGTCGTGCCTTTGGTGCTGCGGGCCTTGAGCAAGCTGATCCGATGTTCGAGATCTTCGAGATCCAGCACCAGATCATAAGCCCACAAGCAGGCTCGTTTGCCAACGGTCGTGGGTTGCGCGGGCTGAAGATGCGTGAAGCCGAGGCAGGGGAGATCGCGATACTGCTGCGCGAACCGGGCCAAGCTATCGATCACGCCGACCAGGCGGCCGCGAACCAGCTGCATCGCATCACGCAACAAAATCAAGTCGGTGTTATCCGTCACATAGCAGCTGGTCGCGCCCAGGTGGATGATCGCTTTCGCACTGGGACAGATGTCGCCATAAGTATGCACATGCGCCATCACGTCATGTCGCAGCCGTTTCTCGTGCGCCCGCGCCGCGTCGAAATCGATGTCATCGACGTGCGCCTTCAGTTCAGCGATTTGGGCAGCCGTGATGGGCAGCCCAAGTTCCTGTTCGACTTCGGCCAACGCGACCCACAGTTTGCGCCATGTCGAGAACTTGCGCTGCGCACTCCAGATGCGGCTCATTTCCTTGGACGCGTAGCGCGTGATGAGAGGGTTTTCGTAGTGGTCGTGAGGCATGAATGGGTCTCAGCAGGATGCGCGGACAGACTTATTCTCGGCTTTCCAGATTGGCCGTCACCCAAGAAGGACTAACATACGAAATCACCAAAGGAAACTTGGTGATGCGAGGCCAATCGGTTATTCTGGATTGTGAACCGGCTCCTGCAAAGGGGCCTCGGGTATCGTGTGCAAGTCGTTGGAGAAGCAAGGCATGAGTACTGTCGCTCGACTGTCAATCGAAGAATACGATCGGATGATCGAAAGCGGCGTGTTCGAGAATCGTCGCATCGAGCTGATCCACGGGGAACTGCGTGAAATGAGTCCGATCGGAGTGCCTCACGAATATGCCGTTGATGAGTTAAACGAATGGAGCATGAAGAACGTACCGCTGGATCGGGTCCGCGTTCGAATTCAACATTCGGTCGGACTCGCAGAACTAAGCTCCGTACCCCAGCCGGATGTCGCCTGGGTCGCGCGATTGGATTACACGCGAGTTCGTCCAACATCAGCGGACGTCTTGCTGCTGATCGAGGTCTCCGACAGTAGTCTCGCCTACGATCGCGGCAAAAAGGCGAGGCTGTATGCCACCGTGGGCATCACGGATTACTGGATCGTCAACATTCGCGATCGATGTATCGAAGTGCGGCGACAGCCGGCCGGCAAGGCCTTTGAAGACACTCGCGTCTACAACATTGGGGAGACGGTTTCTCCGTTGCACTTTCCTTCGCTGGCCATGCCCGTCGGCATCGTCTTCGGTGCATAGCTTTCAACGCTGCACTCGCCCCGACGCGTTGCCTCCCGCGAGCGAGGCGACTTCGGCTTCGGTCACATAATTGAAATCGCCTTGGACGGAATGCTTCAGGCAACTCGCGGCGACCGCAAAGTCGATCGCGTTTTGCGAATCGGCGTAGCTGCTGGAATTCAACGCGTGCAACAGCCCGGCCGCGAACGAGTCCCCTGCCCCGACGCGGTCGATAATGTTGCGCATTTCATACGGCTCGTAATCGCCGCCGGCATTGAGCGGTGCCAGAAAGGCCTGGTCGTGCGATTTGTCAAACAGCAGCGCGCCCCAGTTGTTATGGTCGGCCGAGATGCTTTCGCGCAAAGTAATCGCGACCCGCGAGACTTGCGGAAAGCGATCGATGATCCGGCGCGCGACTTGTTCGTAAGCTGCCGCATTGATCCGGCCGTGAGCCACGTCCGTTCCTTCGGCGTGAAGGTCGAGCACGTCCGCAGCGTCCTCTTCGTTGCCGATGACGAGATCCACCGATTGCAAAACCTGTGACATGCAGTCGCGCGCGAGTTGTCTTGGCTCGATGCTTGGTCGCCAGCGCCAGAGCTTCTTGCGAAAATTCAGGTCGCACGAAACCGTCACGCCGGCCTGCTTGGCTTGCTGTACGATCGCTAAGTTGGCTTCGCAGGCATGTTCGCTGATCGAAGGTGTGATCCCGGTGATATGCAGCCAATGAACGCCGTCGAACGCCTTTGCGAAATCGTATTCCCCGGCCACGGCCAAGCTGACGGCACTGTTCTCGCGATCGTAGATGACTGTCGAGCTGCGTTGATTCGCTCCCTTCTCGACGAAGTACAGCCCCAGCCTCCCCTGCTCTCTCCACAGGATCTGCGAGGTATCAACACCGAGCCCGCGGAGTGTGGCGACGAGACTTTCCGCAATCGGATGTCGCGGCAGCGCGGTCAGGTAACGCGTCTCGTTGCCGAGCAGCGCCAGCGACGCACAGACATTCGCTTCGCCGCCGCCCCAAGTCACTTCAACGCTGCCGGGCAGCGACTGCTGCCAGCGAAGATGACCGGGAGGGGCAATGCGAGCCATGATCTCGCCAAAAGCTAAGAACATCGAACGGTTTCCTTGTCACATATTCGTCAGATCGTCTTCCGAGCTACCACCAAGTAGGCTGTCGAGCGCCGCCGTGAGTGCCTTGCCATGCTCTAAGCTCTCTGCATAGACACGGCAGATACGATAGCTAACCGGCGCATGGCTGAATAACTCATTCGTCGTTAGCGGGCGGACCGTATCCCGTGCCGAATCGTAGAGAAAATTCTGTCCGCCTGCCGGGCCCTTTGTATGTGGCCGATGGATATGCCGGGCAATGTCAACGCGAATCGGCAACTCGCGCAGTTCAACGGGCAGCGCGTTGCGTAGTTTGGTCTCGACCAACTCCTGATCGCTGAAGATGTTTGTCGCTTCGCGATCCGCCTCATCAAAGACTAAGCTCCGCTCACAGACCATGTGCCACCTGTACTGACGATCCAGCAACTTCCGCCACTTCTGGCCCAATTCGCGCTGAGCCGGATCGTCGCTCTTGTTCCATCGCGAGACATCGACCAACACCGACGACTCGGTGAAGCCTTGATAGGCCTCCAGGTCCTCGGCCGGATTGCCGTCGAACAGGTAGCCTTTGCTCTCCTTGAACAGATCCGCGAGCGTCAGATCGATGGCTTTGACGGTGCGATGGAAATAAATGGAGCGGAATAACTCCGACTTGGCGGCCATGAACCGAACGAGCGCCGAGATGCCTCGTTCGTGAATCGTCAGGCCGGCTTCCGTAAAGAAGCTGTAATGCAACAGCCGCTCCAGGTCATACGCCTCGCGGCTGTAGCCCGACATGTACGCGTCGCGCAGCACGAAGTCCATGTTGTCGATCGTGTAGATCCCGCTCAACAGGCTCCGCAGCAGCCTCAACCACCGGGGTCGCTCGCCGCCGTCGCTCTCGCGCGGGCGTTGGATCAGCCACGCGATCTGTGCCGGGTCGAGCGTCTCGCCCTCTTCGAGCCGGCTGTTGGGATTGCGCCGCACGCCGCGCAGCAAATCTCCCAATTCATCCTCGATAATCTTGGCCCCGAGCGCCTCGTGCGTGAGGCCGAAGTCGCTCAGAAAATAAGTGTCGAGGAAATGCCCGAAGGGGCCGTGGCCAATGTCGTGCAGCAGGCCCGCCATCCGCATAAGCGACTCGACATACCCGCGGCTCGGCACATCGGGACAGACGTCGCGCAGACTTTCGTAGAGCTTCTCGATCGCCCGGCTCGCCAGATGCATTACGCCGAGGACATGTTGAAATCGAGTGTGCTCGGCCGTCGGAAACACCCACCATGCCGTTTGCAGTTGGTGGATCTGTCGCAGTCGCTGCACCCACGGATGATCGATGATCTCGCGTTCCGAGGTCTCGCCCGCGGAGAGTTCGGCCGCTGAACAGAAAGGGATGTAACCGTGGACCGCGTCGTGGCTGAGGTTTTCCAGATGATAGGCTCGCATGTCGGCGATTATGCCGGTACGACGTCTTGGCGTCCAGGATAGATGAATTTGAAATCGGCGGACAATCTCAGCTCGGCCAACGGCGGGACCAAATACATCGGATTCACGACGAACTGATGCCGGTTCGCAGCCGCGGGGCCACATCCAACGATTCCGCTTCGAAGTCCGTCATCGGCGATCTCTCAATTGAAATGAAATGCGTGTCTGGGCCGTCGCACTGAGTTGTGGATCGCCTTCGATGTACCTGTACACCGGATGAGTATCGAGCAACAGCAGTTTCTAGTTTTCTGGTTCCCAGGCTCTGCCTGGGAACCCACTGGTCCACGGCTCCGCCGTTCCGGAAGAGAGGCGGAGCCGCCGCCGAACTGGCCGGCACCTCGGCCACCACCACCGTCTCGCTCACCGA
>JAQBZB010000538.1 GCA_027622275.1 Planctomycetota bacterium
GCGTTAGACAAGGCATTGAAGAACGGACGTGTAATAATCGGATCGCCGGTCGAAGTTGCCGCGAAGTTGTCGTTGATGTCGCCCAATGCGAAGTACTCGCCCTCGACACCGATACATCGCCCCGCTCCCAGCCACGTTCCGAATCGAATTCGTCCGCCGGAGCGGCTGGCGGTCAGCAAGTCGCCGCCAAACAGTGTTGTCGCACCTTGATCGAGTACGCCCGCGGCGGCCTGAGCCGTAGCGTTGGGGCTGGTCGTGGCAAGCGGCGGAGTGCGGAGACCGTCGGTCCACCACAGCAGGTAGTCGCCACGAACCCACCAGCAGTTCGTTGGTCCACCGCCGCAGACAAGCTCGTCAAGCGGCGGCTCAGGAGAAAAATCCTCGAAATCCTCCTGAAAGGTCGCGAAGGAAGGAGCTGGATCGTCGTCAACATCCAGGCGAAGAAATGCTGGCTCCGTAGCGTCAGCGGTCGCTAGGCAAAGGAGACAGGCAATTGTCGTGAGGCAACGCAACTTTCTTCCCCCGAAAGGAAAAGGCAAGGATCAAATCGAAGATCGAGATGATGCGCGGACCTGTTCGCTGGCGCACAGCACAAGTCCGCGAAGGAATTGATCGGCCATACAACCCGGATAATCGACAAAATCCGAAAAATCGGCACACTTTGCCTGGATTACCAAGTGAGCCATCGAGCGCGGCACGGACGCGAGAGGTTGTCTTCCGGGAGGGTGAGGCTCCTGCCGAACCGGCTCAGCGGGAGGGTCACCCTCCCAAAACCAGAACCGGCTCAGCGGGAGCTTCACCCTCCCAAAACCAGAACCGGCTCAGCGGGAGCTTCGCCCTCCCAAAACCCGTTTCCATCTGCCATTGGCCTGCGCGCGGCTGCTAGCGAGCGGCAGGCTGCTATGCGTCTTGCTCGTCGTCAGTGGCGAGCATCGCAATCGCGTCCTCCAAAGTAGCTGCGCTCTCGAAGGCAACATTGCCATTGGTCTTCGAGCGGGCAAGAAGCCGCTTGGCGCTAAAAACTCGGTGGACAAACTCGGTCATGTTGCACAGGACAACGCGACCCTTGACGTCTTTCATGGCTTGGCGAACACCGATGAAGGCGACACAAGCCAGGCTCGTTATGAAGTTCATATTGCGAAGATCAAGAATGACTCGCTTCGAATTGCGACTCTTCACGGCGTGGACAAGCTCGTACCGCAACTCCTCCGAGATCGTGAAGTCTTTGACTTGCTCAACCTCGATGGTCAGTACGAGCGTGCCGTCGGTCGATTTAGCTCCGATATGTCGGTAAACCCCGGACACGTCCGATTTCTCTTCTTGTTCCGTTCGAGTCATTTGGCTTTGGATTCCAAACCGGACCCGCCTCTTGGTCGCTGCTTGGCAAAGCAATTCGCGTATTCTAGCACAGCTGAGGGGTAATGCGACCCTATTGCTTCGGAGCCAGTTGCTGGTGGGCTTCCGCCACGATCGCATTCTCGACCTCCGGAGCCCAAACGGTGGGCAATCCGTAGTAAACCATGGCTCCGCCTCCTTCGTATCCGCCTTCCGCCAAGACGCGGCGTGATGGAATGTACGCCATGACGTCGTTGGCATAACCCGCCACCCACGTCTTTGTTCCGGCTAATTCGGCCTTCAAACGAATTGCGTAGTCGACGACGACCTCGCCGCCCAGCGTGATGAATTGAATGTCGCCACCAATCTGCCACGTCTGGACTGGATAGGGATAAGTGGAACTTAGCGGCTTGCCGCCAGCTAGCTGCTCTAAGAACATCTTCGCGCGCGCGGCAACGAACCGGTCGGTCGATTTCGCATCCATCTCGATCTGTTCCTTTGTTGGAAGCTCGGCCAGCGGCAGATCGATTTCGGCATAGCTCGTGCTAAGATTGTCGGCGAGCGGCAATAACTCAGACGTCAGCAACACGGAATCAACGGCGTCGGCGAGGCGTCGCCCGTAGTGCTGAGCCAGCTCGACCGTGCTTCGCGGCAACGGATTCTGATCCGCGCCGCAGCCAGCCCAGAACATGGCAACACAGCCAGGATGCAGTTGCTCCAATTCGATCTGTGCATAGCCGGGATAGTCGCCGGACCACTGAGTGAAGCTCAGCGTCGTCGAATGACAGGCGTAACCGAACACCACACCACGCAACTCGCCCGCCTCGCCGTGAATCGCCAGCACCGGAACGTCGTGGTCGATGGGACCTTTCAACGTGCCTGCCGTGCGCCACTGGGCAGCCTTATCATACGGCTTATTCTCGCGGCGGTTGACGGCAAACGTCGCGCGTCCGTTTCCCCAACTGAGTTGGCTCGGTCGCAGGTCGTCCAGTGCATCTCCCACGACGGAAACGATCTTCGACTGCAAGCCGGCGGCATACTCGTCGATCAACACTTGCTGCTCTCGATCGAGAATCAAGTAATGCAGCGGAGCAAGGTTTTTGCCGACAACAGGACCGGTATGCGTGTGCGACGTGCAGATCGCGATTTGAGCGCGATCAAGCCCGTACTGCTCGCGCAACGAATTGCAGACCGCCTGTGACAGCGTCCGGTCAATCCCGACGAGATCCAACGTAATGATCACGCCACGATTGCCGCTGGCATCTTCCAGCACAGCCGCCTTCGCCCACAGCTCAGTCAGCTTGCCGTTGGCAGGTTTATCGCGGCCACCGTAGCCGGACATGCATATAAACCTTTCGGGCGTGATGTTCGTCTTCGCTACGCCGGCCTTCCACGCAGCCTCAGCACTCGCGATGAACTGGATTGACGAGACAATGAGAACGAGAAGAGCCGAGCGAGTCATGGTAGTCTCCGGCAGGGTGGGATCAAGGTGCGGGCGATTCGTCGATTTCAGCCGTTGATCATAACTTGTCATTTGTCATTTGTCATTTGGAACTGAAAGGACACTGCCCGCGCGCTAGCCCGGATTATTCATCAGCCGCCTGGCGCTAGCCTGCGGTTCTCGCGAACTTCGA
>JAQBZB010000178.1 GCA_027622275.1 Planctomycetota bacterium
CGGCATCACTTGCCGATGCAAAACCGGCTGAAGATCCGATCGAGAATGTCGTCGGTGTAAACTGCGCCAACGACATTCCCCAATTCTTCGAGAACAACGCGCAGTTCCGCAGCGACAAGTTCTTCACCCAGCGAATCGCTGGCCGCAAGCCGAGCTTGATCGAGACTCGTTCTTGCCAACCGCAAGCTCTCGTGACAGCGGAGTGCAGTGCTTGCAACGGCGTTGCGAGAATCATCCGCGACGCATTCATAGATGGCCTGCCGCAGTTCCGGTATTCCCTGTCCCGAAAGGCTGCTTGTCCTGATGACATCGCCGTTGAAGTGAGCATGGCTGCCGGCATCCGTCTTCGTCGAGACAATCAATCGCGGCGTGCCGGGATCACAACGCAGTTCGCCCGCTTCCCAATCATTCAGCGGCCGCGTGGCGTCGAGGCAGAGCAGGAGGAGAGTAGCCTGTTCTCGCTTGCCGCGCGTTATCGCTTGTGCGGCCGTGGGAATCCCGGCTCGACCTCCAGCGTGTTCAACGCCGGCTGTGTCAATCAGAACAACGTCACAATCACCTAACGCGATCCTTCGTGCCACGTAGTCACGGGTCGTTCCCGAGACCTCCGACACGATCGCCGCCGCAGCGCCGACCAGCGCGTTGAGCAAGCTGCTCTTGCCAACGTTCGGACTGCCAACCAGGACAACACAAGCCACGGCGTCGACCTCAGTCCGGCTTTGCAGCTGCTGTTGGACGGAATCAATTGCGGTGGCGGCCTCGTCGATGCCGTGGATCAATTCGTCGTGTCCGATGAACTCGATGTCCTCTTCAACGAAGTCCAGACCCGCTTCCAGATGAGCGAGCATGTTGAGCAAACGCTCTCTCAATTCGTGCAGGGGAGCCGCCAAGCCTCCCGCCAGCTGTGACAACGCAACGTCCAAATCATGCTGACTGGTGGCATCGATCACCCCGAGTACGGCTTCGGCTTGCGTCAGATCAAGCCTTCCGGCGAGAAAGGCACGCATCGTGAACTCCCCCGGCTGCGCCAACCTCGCTCCGTCGGCACAAAGCGTCTGCACGATCGCCTCGAGCACGAACGGCGATCCGATCGTATGCAGTTCGGCCGTCGGCTGACGCGTGTAACTCCGCTCGGTGGGCCACAGGTAAACATCGCACGGCACGTCGCGCAACGAACCGCCAATCGAGAAAGAACCCTCCACCCTTTGAGCAGCCCGCACGCCGGCGAGTTCAAGACCGCTGCTCGCTTGAAAGCGCTTCGCGATAACAGCAACGGTCCGCGGCCCAGAGACCCGCACGATGCCCCGAAGTCCTCCACCCGGTGCCGAAGCAACCGCTGCGATTGTGTCATCGATTGGGTGCATGTCGTTTGTTCATGGTGAAACCTCTCCGGTGTGAAGGCCTGGTGCCAGCACCCGCCATGTTACACCAAACTCGACCGCGAACGCCGCGCAGGTTTTGAAGTTGTCGCGACGAGACAAACCCGTAATTGTTGGGATTCGAGAATGGTTTACTCGATGAAATCAATTGATGCCATCCAGGAAGTGAAAATCCTCCCGAGGGTAACGGCCAGCCACCGGCCCGGTCGTGAAACCCGCTGGCAGGAGGAAACAAGTGTCAGGAGCCGGGTGGATCGAGTCGACAGGCTCTGTATGGAGCTCCGAAATAGAACTTTCTTGGTGGCCCAAAAGGTCTGTCCTCGGACAGACCTCGGGATAAGCACCAAGGCAACGCCTGGCGAGTTGAAAATGTGGTATTGCTAGGCATCCACGATCTTCCATTTTTCTGTCGCGAGCCGAGAAGCGCCAGCATATCACGTCGGGGACCACGTCAGGCCGGTATTTGGCATGAACTTCGCTGAAGCGAGCTTCCTCCGGGCCAAAGGCCCATCCGTTTACCTAGCCCAGCCCATCGGGCTGGGTTAACTGTCCCGCGTCCACACGAGGGCCAAAGGTCCGTCCGTTTGTCCGCAGCGCAAAAGCTAATGGCCGGGCCGTTGGCCCTCACGATTTATCGGGCTTCGTAACCCAGCCCGATGAGGTCGTGCAGCTTTCAAATACTTTGACTGCGGAGATTTGCGACGCAAATCATTGTAGAACAATTGTCTCAATTGTTTCGCCCGCTTCGCGACCTCGGTGCAAAGAAACAATTGAGACAATTGTTCTACATTAAAGCTGCACGACCTCTAAAGCCTGGGGCTATTCGACAATGTCCCTTCGGGACGAAGACCGGGAAATGGGAAATAGTTACACCGTTTCTAACGCTTCGTCGCTCCATTGCGAACGGGTTCCAAGAATTCGGGAGCTGTGATTCCCATCGAGACGTAAATGCTCATCAAGCCGTCAACGGACATGTCCGCCGGTGTAACGCCATCCGCGGGAACGAATAACAGTCCGCCTCCAACCGGGACCGGAGCGGTCGGAACGATCACGATCTGATATTCGCGTCCGTTGATCGCGTAGCGTTCCGGAGAGACAAGTAACGCCAGCAGCCCACAGCCGCCGTTGGCTCCGAACGTGCAAAAGACGACACTCATCCCTTTCAGATCCGCTTCGTCCCGCTTGTTCAACATGCCGACCAACTGCTTGCTCGTTCCGTAGATGCTGCCGATCAACGGGATCTTTTTCACGATTCCTTCGAGCAACTGGCTGAGCAGCCGTTTGGCTCCCATCTCGACAAGCAATCCCAAGAGGAACACGATGCCTAAGACGACCACCCAGCCGATCAAGTAGGCCGTCTTGGAGCCCGACGAGACGTTTCCGCCGAGCCTGGAAATTTGTCCTCCCAAGAACGATCCTTCTCCGACGATCTCGCCAACCATCCCGGTGACCCAAATGACGACGATCACCGTGATGACAAGTGGCAAGATCGCGAACACGCCGGCGAGAAAGTAAGTGGCGAGCGGGCGGACCAGCGGCATCAGTAGTTTTGACATCGGGATTCGTCTCACGGTGAGTAATGATTCGGACTCGCAGGCAGCTTCGTGTCATTTGAGTACAATATCGCCTGCAATGTCACCCGGAGGAACTCCACGATGAATGTAAGTGAGGCCATGCAGTTGCTGGAAGCGATGGGAACTGCCCAGAATGTGAAAGTGTACAAGCGACATGGCGCGGGCGACAACTTGTTCGGAGTCAGCTTCGCCAATTTGAATAAACTGAAACGGCAGATCAAGGTCGACCATCGCTTGGCGGCGGAACTTTGGAAAACTGGAAACACGGATGCGATGTCCCTGGCCACGATGATCGCCGATCCGGCTGAACTCACTGCCGCGTCGGCCGATGAGTGGTTGAAAGATGTTTCCTATGGTCTGTTGGCCGACCTGCTGGGCGGCGTTGTCGCCAAATCGAAACATGGACTTGGCAAGTTCAAAAAGTGGTCCAAGTCAAAGAATGAAAACACGCGGCAATGCGGATATGGCGTGCTCGCTCACATGTTACGCGACGATGCCTCCCAGGTAACGGACGAAGTTTGTTTGGAAACGTTGATTCGGATCGAGAACGAGATTCACGCGTCACCCAATCGGGCTCGCCAAGCCATGAACGGCGCGTTGATGTCGATTGGCATCTACAAACCGCAGCGACAAGCCCAGGCGATTACAACGGCCCGGCGCATCGGAAGAGTCGAAGTCGATCACGGCGAAACCGGTTGCAAGACGCCCGATGCGGAAGCTTACATCAAGAGGGCGGCGGCTCGTTCCGCCAAGCGAACACCACGAGCCGGCGCATGCTAAAACAGGTTGTTTGGTACCGCCGGATGCCGTTCAGCTAATCCGCGCGGGTGATCACGCCGAAGTCGAGCGGCCTTGCAACTTAGTCCGAACAGCCGCCAACAAATGATCGATAGTCGACTATGCTGAAGTGAAAGCCGCGGTCATTGCCCTGTTGGGTAAACCTGCTGCATAACTTGTCACGAAGACGCAGATCGTCAAATGGCAGGATATGAAGGGAGGAGTGAGGGGCGGGAGAATCGCTCGGCAAGTACGATCTGGATGACGTCTTTACACCTTCGTGAGATGGCGATCCGGGTGCGTCGATGGAGAGCAACAAGGTTGCTTGACCTGTTCGTGCGCCGTTATCATCCGTGTGGTAATCGAGACACAACCTATCACCGGGAACAGCACCATGACACGACCTGCTGCCAGAACTCAACAATCTCGCCGTCGTTTTCTTCAGCAAAGTGCCGTCGCGACCGTCGCCGTTATGACAAACGCGGTCTTACACACGAAGGTAGCTTGGGGGGCTGATTACACGGATCTAAAGACGGATGACTATCTCGGCGCTGTCGCAATCTTGGCGAAGGTCGAAGATACAACCGTCTTCACCGAAGGCCCGGCCGCCGATCGAAATGGGAACCTGCTGTTTACCAACGTCCCGGTCAACAAGATTCTCAAGTGGGACCCGCGTACGAAGCTACTGTCGGTGTTTCGCGAGAACTCGAACGAGACGAACGGCTTGTACTTTGCACCGGACGGCAGCCTGTTGGCCTGCGAAGGTGCAACCGCTCGTGTGACGAGAACGGATGCCAAGACCGGCAAGATCGAAGTGCTGGCTGAAGGTTTTCAAGGCCGACGGTTGGCGAAGCCCAACGATCTGTGCATGGACGATCGAGGACGCGTCTACTTCACGTCCCGTTCGGCCACCGAGGATCCAGAAGGCGAGAACGTCAAGGCGGTGTATCGCATCGATCCGGATGGCTCGCTGCACCAGATTCTGGCCTGGCCCGACGTTCACATGCCGAACGGAATTGTCACGTCGCCCGACAACAAGAAGCTGTACTTGATCGAAGCACATCCCGACGCCGATCACCATCGCGACATCCGCGTGTACGATCTGAATGCCGACGGCAGTGTCGCGAACGGGCGGGTGCTGATCGATTTCTATCCCGGCCGCAGTGGCGACGGGATGTGTATCGATGCGGAAGGGAATTTGTACGTCGCCGCCGGTTTGCACAAGACCCGCAAGACGAGCGAAACGCTCGATACGAAGCCCGGCATACACGTCGTCTCACCGCAGGGAAAGCTGATCGCCTATCGCGAGACGCCGGAAGACACGATCACCAACTGCACGTTCGGCGGTGAAGACCTGAAGACGCTGTACGTCGCTTGCGGATCGTTGTTGCTGAGCATTCGAACTAAGATTCCGGGAAAAGCTTCGTACAAACCGCAAGGCTAATCGACCGACGACACGTTGGGATCAGGCTGGTGCTTCGAGGTCGTTGCAGTTCGGGGAGCAGCGTGCCGTAGTAAGCGGCCACTTGTTCGAACGTGACATGAGCCTTGAGTTGGTCAAGCTTGCCCATAGAAGAAAGGGTGGATTTGGAATGGTCGGGCATGCTACGTGAGTAATCACCGAAAGTGATGTACTCCCAGCACGACGCCAGCGACCAACGGGAGCGGGTCATTATGCTCCGAGCGGTAGCTCGCATTGGCCGGCGGCCCTGCCGCCCCCCGAGGATGGCAACTGAAAATCTAGTCAAATTCACCGACCGCGATCGGTGTCTCCTCGGGTCTCTCTCCTTCTCGCCGTTTACCTCGCGGCAGCTGCTGACGCTGAGTTCCACGTTCGCGCAGCCCTTCACCAATGACCGTTATCTGCGAGGTGCGTTTGCAGATTCTCGAATGCAGATTCTCGAATCTTGGGACCTGGTTCACAGCTTTGCTTACAGCACGCCCAGTCCGGGCGTGCTGCAGTATTATAAGCTGTCACCGACGGGCTATCGGTACTTTTACGGGCCGTCCGCCCCGCTTCGGGCACCGACCGGAGGTTGGTCGGCGAGCGTTCTTCAATTCCGTTTCCGACGCCCTGCAGGAACATGTTTCTGCGCGAAACAATGCGCGGCCTCGTTGCATCGAGTACGCTTCGCTGACCGATTAAGCGGCTGCGCGTGCAAAACGATTGCGGCGTTCCTGACCGAGACGATCACCGCCGCCCATCACGCCTCGTTCATGTTCACCGAGTTCTCGCCGGAGAACGGCTGCGTGCTGGAGTCTGCCGGCCAGAAGCTGATGCCCGATTGCCGCTTTGCCTTGGAAGATCGTCGCGGCCGGCGATGCTTCGATGTCGGAAATGACTGAAATCCGTAGTGTCGCAACTTGATTCTAGCGACCAACGGGAGCGGGTTATTCCAACCGAGCGATAGCTCGCAATGGTTGGCGGACCAGCCGCCCTACGTCGAGATCGATGCCGGCACCGAGCGGCTGCAATCCACCAAGGACATCGATAGCCTGGAGCGAAAGGCTCGGATCTACGAGCAGCACTAGGCCGAGTGTTATCGCGACTGCCGTTATAGAGTGCTGTTTTTGGCCTTGCGTGGATCGCGGCGCGTGTCGCAGTTTCTTGACCTCGCGGCGCAGCAGCAGTCCGATCCCAACCGCACCGTTTTCTACGGCGCATACTTGAACGACTATTTGCAATCGACCGATCGTTTGTTCTCGCAGCTCTTTCGCACAACGGGCAGTCAGACGGTGTCGTTGCTGTCGAGGAAGCTCGCGCCGAAGGCGTTGGCTGTTTCGTAGCGCGATCTGCGACCGCCAAATTGTAGACGGCACTCTCCGTGTGCCGAATTCCGCGCACGGAGTGCGCGGTCTACTTTACGCGTCAACCCGGTCCCGCTGGTCGCTGGACTCTTGCCGAGAGTAACATCACGTTCGTCGATAGCTGATGTAGCGCCGCGCCGTGGTCGATGCTATTCTGTCGTTCCTATCGGCAGCTTCGCGGATACGATGCGTGCTTGTCACCGCCAACGCGGGGCAGCACTGCCACTCCCTGGCCGACGCATCGGGCGACTCTCCAACGTCTGGCCTGACGTTCTCAAAGAGCACCCGATTCTCTGGGGCCAAAATCCCAATCGCGTTTGGGACTGGTACCTCCATCATGGCGGACGCTTCTGGTAGGCCCCGCCTCTTTGAGATTCAAATCGCCAAGGGGCGGGTGTTTCCTGTGCAGCTATGCTTGCTGCGCTGCACCGAGCGGATAGCCGTTGCGGACATAGAAACAGTTGCACCTGCAGACACGGAGATATTTCGCTCAATCACGGGACGCATCGGATCGACGAGGTTGAACATTGAGGTAACACTGCACTCTGATCAGCGTTGCCCCTGCAACACGGGCTTGGCTAGCATTTTCGCAGCCAGATCTGTTCACCGGAAGAGGCCGACTTGTGAAACTCTCTGTAACGAAGGGTGATGGTTACGTCATCGCCCAACTGGATGGGAAAATTGACGAGACAGCGAAGGATGACTTCGATAAGTACTTACACCCAATAGTCGCGATGGAAAACTCGCGGATGCTAGTTGATTTGTCGGGCTGCAAGTTCATGTCATCCGAAGGTCTTGGGTTGTTGCTGCGGCTGTCTTCCAAGGCTACTTCAGGAACGAGTCGTGTGGTATTTGCGACTCCTAGCCCCTTTGTTAGGTCGATGTTTAAAGTAACGAAGCTCACAAAGGTTCTAGTACTTGTGGATACGGTAGAAGAAGGAATCGAGCGTCTTTGCGCGTCCGAGTAGCGACATACACTTTGATGCCAAAGGTCTCAGCGGTAGCTAGCCTCCGAGGTGGAGATCTGAGCTGTCTTGAAGTTATATTTCGTCAGCAATAGTTTCACTGCTGCCTCATTCTCCAGACCACCGAAGCGTGGCCCAAGGACGACCTCTGAGATGGCCTCCGTTGGGATCTCGACCTCAGTGTAGGGTACGAGAACTCCATTCCGTTCCCAGATTCCAAGTCCTTTCGCGAAATTGAACACTGCTTCATCGTAGATTGTCGTGTCGTTTGGCGTAAAGGATTGAACTAGAAGGCGTATCTCCCGCTCTCCCTTGAACGCTGGGTTCTTGCAGCGCGGCGCAATGAGAGAAAGGTATTGGTAGGCTGATTTGGCGACATCCCGAGCACTGCCGAATTCCTCGTCGCGAAGAGCTTCCGAGTGCATTTTAATGACGTCTTCGGCCATTAGCTCTTGCCCTCGAACGTCGTACTCTACCTCATGAAAATCAAGTAGCCAGTCCCCAACTTGATCTTGGTTAGCGTCCTGAATACGTTCCAGGTCGAACTTCACGGCAACACCCCGTCCATCGTCCGCGTAGGCGCGCCACTGGCTCAGATCATCCCTTACTTGTGAGAAACACGCGCAGTAGACGTTCTGGTACGGTACTTCTAACAAGTCACGATCCAATGCCTCGTAAAACTCCCGCAGCGCAAGATCCCTGAGCTTCATTTCTTCTACAACACTCTTGGAAACGTTCTTGAACCATTGAACTTCCAATGAGTCGTTCATGAAGAACGCATTCGTCAACCAGAGACGTTGGTTTTCGACAATCGCCTTCAGAGTTCGCGTACTGCAATAGTGGTATGCGACTGGTGATTCCGCGTTAGATTCCTGATCCGTATTCATTTAGCTATCTGAGCAGTTATGAGATCGAAGCAACTTCGCCGTCAGGAAACAGCCCCGCTGATTATACAGTCCCAGGGCGTTGGGGAGTACGAACTACGCCGGCGATCCTGCCCCCGGCCCACGTGATCGGTGGAGCGTTCAAGGAGTTGCGCTTCAACTTGATCGTCACAGGTGTTACGGTGAACCGTGGCTGGGTTCCCACGCGATCGATGGGCTGGTGTCATTAGGTTGACGGCGCACCATCGATTGACGCTCACCTGCAACCTTAGAGTCGTTGCGCGCTCATTTCGACAACTGCGGCAGAAACGCCGACGAAGTTGCTTACAAATCTCCGTCCGGTGTCGTTAGCCGGACTCATCCATACAACCGCCGCCATAACTTCCACTTATGCTACACTTCCCCCGTGCTTGTTCGCATTAGTGCTTCACCGGACGCTCTGCGTGGCCCTGAATATATGCAGCGGGCATTTGCGGCGATGCATCAGGCGAACGGGCAGCGTGTTCCCTTCACGCTGGAGTACGGGCGGCTGGCGGGAACCGTGTCGCTGTTTCTGCGCTTTCCGCCGCAGCTGCGGCCGTATATCCGGATTATTCAAGAATCGGTCAGTATTCTTAAAAACAGACGTTCGTATAGAGAGTTACGGCTACCTTGCAAAAAACACGGAGCAAATCAGCCGCCACGCGATAGCCTGCGGTTCTCTCGAAGTTCACGAGAACCGCAGGCTATCGCCGGGCGGCTGATGAATAATCCGGGCTAGCGTGTCCGGCACTGCGTGAACCTGACATTCCCGAAGCGTCGAGAGTTGTGTAACTTGACCAAGCCGATACGGTGAGATGGCGTACCGCGCCGCCGAACCCACTAGTTCGCTGACCAATCGACAGGTCCCGGCAACTGTCGCCCGATTGGCTTGCGGAACTTCGAGGAAGAGCTGAGGAACCCGCTTCGATTGATCGGGTAAGTCTTCAATCAAACGCGTGACCACGGAGGTCAACGAAGGGACATGACTACAACGCAAGTCGCGGAGCCCATTCAGGAGCGATTTCAAAGGCTCAGGGATGACTGGAAATCCAAGTCGCGGCACTTGTCCAATACGGCGCAAATCTCGCTTGTCTTTTCCTACCAGAAGATTATTGGCATGGGGCTCGCCGTCGTGCCGCTGATTCTGGCAGAACTGGAAAAGGAACCGGATCATTGGTTCTGGGCGTTGGAAGCCATTACCGGTGAAAACCCAGTCACGAAAAGTGAATCCGGTGAGATGGATGCGTCGGCACGCGCCTGGATTGAGTGGGGCAGGCAGAACGGCCTGTTGCCCAAATGAATCTGACGGATCTGTTTCCCAAGTTGACCGACGAGAATCACGAGATCACGAGCCTGAGAACGATCAAATACAATTGCATCGCCTGGGCAGCGCGCAACACGGATCGATGGTGGCAGCCCGGCGTGTATTGGCCAATCGAATCCTCGCGGGATGATCATGGGATGGGAAATGTCGTCGCGGCGTTCAAATCCCATGGTTACGAAGAGTGCGACGATGGCGAGCCGGAAGAAGGCTTCGAGAAGCTGGCACTCTATGGTTCCGCCATGATGTATACGCATGCGGCGCGACAACTGCCGGACGGTAGGTGGACCAAGTAAGCTCGGGCAATTGGAAGACATCACGCACACCACAACCGACGTGATCGAGGGCGGCGACTACGGTGAAGTTGTCCAATTTATGAAGCGGCGGGGCTGAAGGTGTTGCCGTCGCACAGCAGCATGCGGGGCAAAGTCATGTTCGTTGTCCGCACGAGCGGCCGCACGTCGCCTCAGCGGTCGTGGCTTTGTTCAAGAAAGTGTTCGGGGACAGTTGGGGCTGCTGGCCGTGCTGGTGACTCGCGACGCCTTGTTCGGCAACGTCGGCTCGGTCATCAGCTTCCAAGTCGGTCCCGACGACGGCGAGCATCTCGCCCGGCAGCTCGGCAAGTACGAAGACCCTAATCAGAGCAACTCTGCGATCGGCTCGCCGAACGGCAGAATTGGCATGGGGCGCCCGCTGTGATCGGGGAAGCTGTGTTCTTGGTTGATGCCCAGGTGGCGATAGACCGTGGACCAGAGGTCGTTGGGCGTCAGCGGGCGGTCTTGCGGGTGCTCGCCTTTCCAGTTCGTTGATCCAACGACTTGGCCCGTCCTCATGCCGCCCCCCGTCACCAGCATCGACATGGCTTGCGGCCAGTGATCGCGACCGGGCTGCATCACGCCCGTTTGCGTGCCGATCGAATGCGAGATGCGCGGCGTGCGGCCGAATTCGCCGGTCACAATGACCAGGCACTTCTTGTCGAGGCCGCGGTTGTGGATATCCTCGACCAGCGCTGTCACGGCTTGATCGTAGATCGGAGCGCGGGCCTTCAAGTCGTCGAACAGATGGCAATTGACGGCGTGTGAGTCCCAGTTGTAGACACCGTTCTTCAGTTGCGCGACGCCCGATTGGTACGGATTCTCCATGACCATCGTGACAAAACTAGAGCCAGCTTCGATCAAGCGTCGCGCCAAGAGTGCTCGCTGTCCCCAGGCGTGTCGGCCGTAGCGATCGCGGAGTTCGTCGGGCTCTTGCGACAGGTCGAACGCATTGCGAGCCTTGTCGCTGGTCAACAACTCGACGGCCCGCCGCTGGAAACTGTCCATCGCATCCATCACGTCGTCGCCTTCGACTCGTTTCCGAAACCGATCGAATCCGCGAAGCAACTCGGCGCGATTGTCGAGTCGGTCAGAAAGAGACGAATCGAGCGCGAGGTTCTGAACCTTGAAATCCTTCAGACTTGGATCGCCGGGGATTACGAACGGGTGCGATTCGTTACCGAGATACGCGCTGCCGAAACTGTAAACGTCAATGCCATGCCTGCCGTTGGCGGCTCCGCACACATAATTCGGAACGCCGATGTTGCGGCCTTCACGCATCTTGGCGACGATCGAACCGACAGCCGGCGCGTCGTTGATAAAACCGACGGGCGTCTTCGGCATACGCCCGGTGAGGAACCGTTTGTGTCCGCCACCGTGATCGGCGAACTCGTGGGCGATGGATCGAATCAGAGTGAACTTATCCGCGATCTTGGCGTGTAACGGCAGCAATTCGCAGACGTCGATCCCTGGGACATTCGTGTTAATCGGACGGAAGATACCTCGATAGTCGGCCGGCGCATCCGGCTTCATATCGTAGGTTTCCATGTGCGGGGGTCCCCCCGGTAGCCAAATAAATATGACCGAGGTATCGGGTTCGATTGTCGACGCACCGGCGGCCGCGCGAGCTTGCATGACGTCCGCGAGACACAGTCCACCAACACCAAGTGATCCCGCTTGCAGGAAGCTACGGCGAGCAACAGGACCTCGGCAACGAACTGGCTTCATGGGGACAACTCCGACCAGGGAACAAGCGTGAGATGCTTTTAGGTTGTCTTCGGCGTTAGGGGAGGCAGTCCCACAGGAATGAGCAACAGTGCAGTAATACTTACCACGGCGTGGCTTGCATTGTGGCGTCGGCACCTGTCCGTTGTCAATCTGAACGCGATCGGCACCCTCGACGAATCACGACGCCATCTGCTAAACTCTGCGGTTTACACGACTTGGCGGTCGCCGCCCTATCCCGGATTATTCATGAACCGGTCAGCATTCTTCAAAATAGAAAAGAGTTACGGCAATCTTGCCCAAAACACCGCGCAAATCAGCCGCCTGGCGCTAGCCTGCGGTTCTCTCCGCGCAAATCAGTGCGGTTCTCTCGAAGTTCGTGAGAACCGCAGGCTAGCGCCAGGCGGCTGATGAATAATCCGCCCTATCCCTTGAAACCCTATTGCCGCTCGAAGCCTTAGAAAGAGGAGCTGATTCGTGAGACGTCCCTTCATCGCTGGCAACTGGAAGATGAATCTTTCTCGCGAAGAAGCCGTGGCACTGACCCAGGGAATCGTCGAACAACTTGGGACTACTGATATCGAAGTCGCCGTCGCGCCACCGAGTGTTTACCTAGATGCCGTCGGACAGGTCACGAAGGGCTCGGGCGTTGGACTCAGCGCACAGAACATGTACCACGAGGCGAATGGGGCTTTTACTGGAGAAATCAGCGCAAGTATGCTGCTTGACTTGGGTTGCAAGTATGTGATCCTGGGCCATAGCGAACGTCGGCACATTCTCGGCGAGACCGACGAAGAGGTGAACCGCAAGGTTTTGGCGGCCTTGGCTGCCGGTTTGGTGCCCATCGTTTGTGTCGGTGAAACCCTCGAACAGCGAGAAGCTGACAAGACACAGTCCGTTGTTCAACAGCAGTGCGACGGTTCGCTGGCTGGCCTGACAAACGAACAGATGAGCGGCGTCGTGGTCGCTTATGAGCCGGTGTGGGCGATCGGGACCGGCAAAGTTGCCACACCCGAGCAGGCCGAGGAGGTTCATGCCGATCTTCGCAGATTGCTGGAAACTCGTTACAATCCGGAGGTTGCGGCCGCCGTGCGGATTCAATACGGTGGCAGCGTCAAGCCGGATAACGCTGGCGAATTGCTTGGACAGCCAAACATCGACGGAGCCCTCGTCGGGGGAGCCTCGATGAAGGTCGACAGCTTTTTAGGAATCATTGCCGCGGCAAAGTAGTTCGACGGATCGAAAGCCGCCCCTTCAACAAGGACCGTGTCCCATGCAGTACCTGTTCATGACGCTGTCGTTGATGACAGCCATATTCCTGATCCTGCTCGTCCTGGTCCAGCGAGGCCGGGGCGGTGGTCTGACCGGTGCCCTGGGTGGCATGGGCGGACAAAGTGCGTTCGGGTCGAAAGCCGGTGACTTGTTCACACGGATCACGATCGGAGTCGCTGCTTTCTGGATCATCCTGTCGGTGACCGCGATTAAAGTTTTGAACACTCCCGCGACGGTGAACTCAGTATTTGGTGACACGGACCAAACGACTTTCGACGAACGATCCGTGCCATCGCTGACAACCGACGCGCCGGAGGATCTGTCGAGCGAAACACCTTCCACCTCGACGAACGGCCCCGCAGCGGAAGGGACAGAATCAGAAGCTGCCACCGAATCCGCGGCTCCCGCAGTCACGGAAGAAGCCGCCGCACCGGCGGAAGCGCCAGCCGCATCGGAACCGGCAGCGGTCGAACTTGCCGCGCCGGAGTCGACCGAGGCAACTCCCGAGAAGGAAGCGGCCGAGGAAAAGAGCGAATAGCGTCGATAAGACGATCGCCTGAGGTCGGTTTTCGTTCCATCGTCTCCCTTGAAAGGACGCTGCTTTGTTGCTTAGCATGACCGGCCAAGGGTCGGCCCATGTCTCTGAAGACGGTGTCTCGGTCGCTGCCGAAGTTCGCACGGTTAACAGCCGTTACTTCAAGTTGGCGCTTCGTACGAGCGATGGTTACGGTCCCCTTGAACCCCGGATCGATGAAGTGGTGCGTCGCTACGTCCGACGCGGAACCGTGCAACTCGATCTCCGCATCGACCGCGAGTCCGTCGCGGATGATTTTCGCTTGAACGAGACGGCGCTTGCGAGCTATCAGCAGCAACTGACGAAAGTCGCTCAGCATCTCAAGCTTGACGCTCACGTCACACTCGAATCGCTGCTGGCGCTTCCTGGCGTCGTCGACGAACGCGTCTCACGAAATGTCGACACCGATGCCGAGTGGCCGCTTGCCGAGCGCGCCCTGGTCGAGGCACTCGAAGGACTGACCAAGATGCGGACCGACGAAGGCACGGCAATGGCGTCGGACATGTCGGCGCAGTGCAAGTCGATGAGCCAGGAATTGGACAGTATCGCCGAGCGAGCGCCGCTGGTTTCCGAGGGATATCGCGATCGATTGACCGAGCGGCTGAACAAGCTGCTCGGTGAATTTGAGGTGCGTGTCGAGCCAGCCGATGTCATTCGCGAAATTGGGTTGTTCTCCGAGCGGAGCGACATCTCCGAGGAAGTCGTCCGCTTGCGCCACCATCTGGAACAGTTTGACAACATCATGGGGCTGGACGAGAGCAGCGGCCGCAAGCTTGAGTTCATCACGCAAGAGATGTTTCGCGAGGCGAATACGATTGGCTCGAAGGCGAACGATGGGGAAATCGGACGCCATGTCATCGAAATCAAGGCGGCGGTCGAACGCATCCGGGAAATGATTCAGAACGTCGAGTAGATGGATACGGTGAAGCTGAAGTCAGTGAAATCTGGCAAGTTGGTGATCATCTCCGGACCGTCGGGAGCTGGAAAGTCGACGGTGTTGAAGCACGTGCTGGCCGAGTGCTCGCGGCCGCTGGAGCTGAGCGTCTCGGTGACGACGCGGCACCCGCGGCCCGGCGAAACCGATAGAGTTGATTATCGCTTCGTCTCGAAGGACGATTTCGCCCGTCGCCGCGACAACGATGAATTCTTGGAGTGGAAAGAGGTCTTCAAACGCGGCGACTACTACGGAACGCTGCGAAACGAGGTGGCCGCTGGCCTTGCGGCGGGAAAATGGGTAGTTTTAGAGATCGATGTGGAAGGTGCAATGATGGTTCTGGAGAGCCATCCCGATGCGATTACAATCTTCCTTCATCCCGGCAGCGACGAGGAACTCGAACGGCGACTGCGGGACCGAGCAACCGAGACGGAAGATTCCATCCAACGGCGACTCGAAGTCGCACGCCGCGAGATGGCCTGCCGGAACAAGTACAATCACGAAGTCGTCAACAACACGGTTGACCAAGCGGTTGAAGATATCTGTCACATCCTGGCGAGCGGAGAATGAGATGTTTGAAGAGTTGAAAGAGGAAGCGATCGTGAACAAAGTTGGTGGCCGGTTCAAGCTGTCGACACTGATTCAGAAGCGGCTGGTCCAGCTCAATGCAGGCAGTCGCCCGCTGGTCAAGGCCGACAGCAATATGCACAAAATGGAGGTCGTACTTCAGGAAGTCTTGCAGGACAAGATCTTCCTCGACTCGTCAAACGAAGTGAAAATCACCGGCGACCTCCACGAAGGTAGCGCTGGGCCAGACATCAATCCGTTGCCTGTATGACCAGCCGAGAGATTCTTGTTGGCGTCTCGGGCGGCATCGCCTCGTACAAAACCGCGGCCCTCGTCAGCCAGCTCGTTCAGGCTGGTCACGGCGTGTCCGTGGTGATGACAAAGGCGGCTCTGCAATTCGTCGGGCAGGCGACGTTCGCCGCGTTGACCGGACGCCCTGTCGCGACAGAGATCTTTGATGACACCACGCATCCATTGGGGGCTCATATCGCGTTGGCCGAGCGTGCCGAGTTGTTTTGCATAGCGCCCGCGACCGCGAACTTCATGGCGAAAGCCGCGAACGGCTTGGCCGATGATCTTCTGTCGACTTTGTCACTCGCTTTCCCCGGCAAAATCATTATCGCTCCCGCCATGAACTGTGACATGTGGGAGAAGCCCGCTGTCCAAAGAAACTTGAATCAGCTGCGCGAAGACGGCGTCCAGATCGTCGACCCCGAAGAGGGCTGGCTCAGTTGCCGCAAGAAAGGTGTCGGCCGGATGGCGGCACCGGAAACTATCTTGACTGCAATCGAGAAGGCTTTGAACTAGAACGCATTTCAAAACCGGGAGGGCGAGGCTCCCGCCGAGCCGTGACTCCGTAAATACAGGCTCAGCAGGAGCTTCGCCCTCCCGAAATCCCGGTTTTGAAATACGCTCTAATTCAAACGTCGCGAAAAGATCGTCCGCATGGCTCGCATCCTTATCACTTCCGGCCCCACCCGACAGTACCTCGACCCCGTGCGGTACTTGACGAACGGATCTAGCGGCCGGATGGGCAAGGCGTTGGCGGACGCGGCCCTCGCCTTGGGACATGAGGTGGTGATCATCAGCGGGCCCGTCTTGGTCGAGTACCCCAGCGAAGCCGAAGTCATCCCCGTCGTCTCGACGGAAGACTTGCTCGACGCAGCCGAGCGAGTGTTTCCCACGTGCGACGGCGTGATCGCGGCGGCTGCGCCATGCGACTATCGTCCGCATCGGGTCGAATCGCAGAAGATCGCCAAGACGGGCGAACCAATCACACTGCACTTGATCGAGACGCCCGACGTCATCGCCACGCTCGGGCAGAATCGGCGCGATGACCAATGGATGGTCGGGTTTGCCTTGGAAACCGAGGATCAGCGTTTTCGTGCGCTAACGAAATTGGAACGCAAGAGTTGTGACTTCATGGTTCTGAACGGTCCGGAAGCGATGGATGCGGCCGAGAATTCGGTCGAGATCATCGCACCGAGCGGTGATGTGGTCGAAGCCCTACAGGGAAGCAAACGCGATGTCGCCGAGGCCATCTTGCGCGTGATCCAAGAGCGATTGCTCCGCTAGCGATCGTCGTTGTGGCTTAAGGCGAGTGGCAAAAGAAAACTTACCGACCGAGGGTTTTGGGAGGGCGAAGCTCCCGCTGAGCCGGTTCGGCAGGAGCCTCGCCCTCCCGGTAACTGCTCATTTGCCGGTCGCCTAACAAGTCGCGGCGTGTCTTCCTTGCCAACTGTCGCGTCGCTCAAGTTCTTCGTCGAGAGCCCGTTTGACCGCGGGCTTGTCCAAGCACCATGATGGGCCGACAAAATAGTCGGGTGGAGCTTCGCCGCTGATCCGTTCGACAATTGTCGAAGGGGGCAGGATCTCGAGGGCGTCGACCAGCACGCGGATATAGTCGTCACGCCGGATTAGTTCGACATCGCCTCGTTCAACCAGTTCGGCAAGCGGCGTGCGTTTGACAGCATACAGATTGTGCAGCTTCACGGCGTCGACACCGACGCGAGACAACTCGCGAATCGTGGCCAGCATGTCGTCGTGGCTCTCGCCGGGAAAGCCGAAGATGACATGCGCGCAAATCTCGAATCCGCGGCCCTTGCTTCGCTCGACGGCATCTAGAAACGAGTCGTGATGATGCCCGCGGTTCATCCAGTCGAGCGTTCGGTCGTGCATCGTTTGCATCCCGTACTCGACCGTCAAATCAGTCCGCTGCCCGATCACCTCTAACAAGTCGAGTACGTCGTTCGGCACACAATCGGAACGCGTTCCAATGGCCATCCCGACGACTTTCGGATGCGACAGCGCGGCTTCGTACACCGGCCTCAATCGCTCGACGGGCGCGTAGGTGTTGGTGGCCGGTTGGAAGTAGGCCGTGAAGTGATCGCAGTCGTAACGCCGTTTCAGCCGTGTGATGCCATCGTCGATTTGATCGAGGATGCTCTGCCGGCGGACGCGGCGGCTGGGGCTAAAGCTGCGATTGTCGCAGAAGTTACAGCCGCCCGTCGTGATGGTGCCGTCGACATTTGGACAAGTGAAGCCGGCGTCAATGCTAACCCGCTGCACACGGTGCCCGTGCTTCTGTCGTAGATGAAAGTTGTACGAGTGATAACGTAGGCCCGCGGCTCGCCAGTCGTAAACGGCCGGCTTCTGACTTGAATGGCCGCACGTTGACTCCACGAAAGCCCTCATTTAGATTCTAAGTTGCTGGCACGCTGGCGTTTCTGATGCACTGGCGAGACTGGCACCGCGGCAGTAACGAAGCATCTTACGCAAGCTGCAAGAACCTCACAAGCTCCGCTCAGGTGGCTCCAGATGGCGAAAGTAGAACAGTACGGCGAATTGATCCCGAAGGGTGGTGGTGATCCGATCCCGCTGCTGAAGAAGAATTTGCTGATCGGTCGTCGCGAGAGCTGCGACGTGGTGCTGCGTTTTGGGAACATCTCGGCCCATCATTGCGAGATGACGCTCGAGAGCGGCTATTGGTTCGTGAAAGACTTGAACAGCCGCAATGGGACACGTGTCAACGGCTATCGAATCGCCAAGCGTCGTCTCGATCCTCGCGATGTGCTCTCCGTCGCAAAGTTCGAATATGAGATCAACTACGTCCCTGCGGACCTGGGTGCTGTTGGTCCGCCACCGGATGGCGGTGAACTCGAAGACATCCTTGGTTCGTCCTTGATGGATAGCGCGGGTCTCAACCGGAAACAACGCCAAGCCACAGACGGACGCATCGGGCGCAATCGACCGGCTCCAACACCACAAGCGGCATCGTCTGAGCCGGCAGCCGAACAGCTTGAGCCAGCAGCCGATTCGGTTGCCGAAGCCGGCGACACCGACAACGACGACGCCACAACATCTACGGAAGATTAATCACCAAGGAGGCGGCCACCAGCCGCGACGCATGATGCTTGGACACATGGTCTATTTTACGTTGAAGGACAGTTCGGACGAAGCCATTCAACGTCTGATCGCTTCCTGCAAAGAACACTTGTCGGGACATCCGGGAACGGTTTTCTTCGCGGCTGGAACGCGGGTTCCCGATTTGGTTCGGGAAGTGAATGACAAAGAGTTCCACGTCGCTTTGCAAGTCCTGTTCGAAAGCCGCCGAGCGCAGGACGACTACCAAGTCCACGAACGACACGAGAAGTTCATCGAGACGAATCGTGACAATTGGGCAAAGGTGCGTGTCTTTGATGCCGACTTGAGCTGAGGCTCGGCTAGCCCGGATCATTCATCAGCCGCCTGGCGCTAGCCTGCGGTTCTCGCGAAGTTC
>JAQBZB010000179.1 GCA_027622275.1 Planctomycetota bacterium
TCGCCTGTCGCTCTGCGAAATCAGCCGGTACGCGCTAGCGTCCGGTTCCTGGGGAGAACCGCAGGCTAGCGCCAAGCGGCTGATTTTGTCACAGCCTCAGATACATTATTGCTGTGTGACGCCAGCGCCCAACGGAAGCGGGTTACTCGAACCGAGCGGTAGCTCGCCGACCAACCTTCGGTCGGTGCCCGCCGCGGTCCTACCGCCGGATGCGTCGCAAGTGAAATCGCGACAGTCTTGGTGAAGTGAACTGTCCGAACGCACCCGCGATCTCGCTCAGCTTGCGTTTGGCTCGTTTCTCGGCGTTTGCCGGAGCCTGCACGACAAGCCGCAGCCGAGCATCAAACAAGTGCCGTCCGACCTTATCGGCTGCCGCTTTCAATGCATCTTCACCCTCATGCGATCGCGTCCCGGCGGTGTTCCAAGGTCCCCAACGGGCTCGCCCCGTTGGAACCAAAGATTAACTGGTTAGATGAATACGTCTCAGATTCAAGACCCCCACAAGCTCGCCTCGTGGGTGAATGAGATTCGGCGAGACAACGTTGTCAGGCAGCGTACCGTCGATTCGAATCTGATTCACCAAACGGGACGAGCCCGTTGGGGTCTGGACTTAGATGGCGTCCGTCTCTAACTCACAAATCTCATGTTCCAACGAGACAAGCTCGTTGGGGACAGGAGCCAAGTCGGAATGACCGATCGGTGCATCGCCGCCGTGGCATATAGCTCAGAGAAAAACCAGTGCCGAGCAAAGAACGGCCACGCCAGCCGATCGATAACCCGTCTCGCCCGCCAATGCCGCCAACGTGTCGTCGGTCGAGCGTGCAATTCGATCCGGCAATGCAGCGCTTCTTATGTCGAGGGAGCGATCGCTGTGAGCAAACCAGCGAGCGGATCGGAGCTGCTCCGATCGATCATGTCCTCAAATTGCGAGTATCGACGTAGCGGGAAGAGATCTGGGGTCAGAGCCAACTGAGCGGTCCAGGTTGTGACCGGCTCCGGCTGACCAAGGCTGTCGTCCGGCAAGCGTTCCTGTTTGGCATTGGGGTATTGGGCGGCAAGCTGTCGCTCGACGACGGCCTTGAGGTTTTCGGGTTAGCGAACGTAGAGACCGGCTTGGCCTGCATGATGGGCGGCCATCAACGTGATCGGCAACCGCTCGGCACTCGCTTGGTGAATCGCCGCCAAGGCCTGCTCGGCATAGCGTGGTCCGCGTTCATTACTAGCCGGAACTTGTAGCGACAGAAGCATGCACGGCAGCGTAGCACACCCACCGGCGCTGTCATTAAAGCTGACTTGGCAACGACCAAACGTGAACGATGACGTATCCCCTCGTCGAAAGTCCACCCGCCCCTTCGACTTGCCGATCTCCGGGGCGGGGCCTGTTGTGGCCCTTGTCCCCGGTTCCTGGTTCTAGCCTCGTCCGCGAGTCGGATGTCTCCGAGAACTGTTAGAACGGCGTTGTCGCCACAACAAACGGCCGGCTTTGCTTACCAGTGCGAGTGGTGAAGGGTAGAGGGAGCTGGTAGGTACCGCTGCCCTGGGTTCGGGGCAGGCAACCAACAGGACCTTCACACTACCAAACTCCCGCCGGCTGCTCCAAATGTTTTGGCCGCCGATTCGTCGCTCGCTCTTTGCCGGGCATCTCGTGCCCCATGTTCTGGTGGCTCCGGTGTTGGGGGATCATCGCTTCGAGCCGGTTGTGGTGATTCAGGAACAGCGGACGATCGCTGCTCAGGTAATCTTCCAGGAACACTGCGTAGAACAACACCCGGCCCTGGTTGCGAGTGAGTTGGGCGACGGTACCGAGAAAATTGTGCATCCGCGCGGTCACCTTCGTGAACACCATCAGCACGCGGAAGCGGTGATCGATCATTGTAGCAGGCACTCTCCGTGTGCCGTAACATCAACACGCAGGAAGCCTCGCGGGCAGACGGCACACGGAGAGTGCCTGCTACATTCTGCTCGTCGTCGATCGTCAGCCGCAGCTCGTTCTCGCGATAGAAGTTCCGCAACGTGTAGGCGGCAGGGCCGCAGCGGGCACCGACCGAAGTATTGACCGATCGTCAAATCGCGTCGATACCACTCCCTCAGCTTTCGTGGTTGATTGCGTTCACAGATTCTCTGCCGATCGGCTACTACCAACGCAAGCCGATCAGTCTGCATCGCCAGATCGGGGAATGGTGATCGGTACATACCGTAGCACACCGATCGGCTGACGATCGTCAAAGCGGGTCGCCATGGCGATCGGTGAAGTTGAACTTGACGGCCGGCACGGCTAACGGTGAAACAGAACAAATAAGAGCGGAGGCGTGGCGACGCTTCGACGAAGGTGCCAGAGCCTCAGGCCAAACCAAGTCCGTTGAACACTCCGCCTCTCGTCAGTACAATGTGTCCATGTCAGCAATTCTCAAAAATTCGACCCCCGACGATCGCGAAGAAATCGCGAACAATATGGGCCATGCAAAGCCCGTCCAGACGCCCTGCAAAGGAACGCATGGAATGGCAAAAAGAAGGGAAATAGTAACAACTTAGGTCACTTGCCAGAGTGGCGGAATTGGCAGACGCGCTGGATTCAAAATCCAGTTATCGCAAGATAGTGGGGGTTCAAGTCCCCCCTCTGGTACTCTTTGATAGCAAGGACTTACGGCGACGAGTTGGGAGTTCTTTTCTTTGGATGCCTGTGACGGTCAACCAGTCGAAGAGTGCCGTGATCGTCATTGAGGCAGCGCGGTTACGGGGAGGTTGCTCGTCAGTACAGTTGCGTTGGCAGATAGCCGCCGGTGGGAAGCGCGATGATCCCCCAGGTTGACCCTTCGGTGAGTTCGATGCGTTCAGTCTGCTGCGGTTCGCCGGGGATCTTGATGACCACTTTGTAAACGCCCGGCGGGATGGAGTAGTTGAGTGCCTGCTTGAAGTCTTTGGCACCGCGGCCCGCCTTCAGTCGGTAGTCGGTTTTGCGAATGGTGAAAGCCACGTCGACGTTGTGGGCGTTCGCCAAGACGAGCCGGCCCTTGCCGGGTTCGGGCAGGACGCCTTCTCGCTGCGCCAGGGCGACCTCGCGCGTGACAACTTCGATCGCGGTTTCGCCGCTCTGCCGCTTGAGGGCCACGGAGAGTTCCATCGTGTCGTTTTTGAATTGCATGGCGTCGTCGGTGGCACCGCTGCCGGCTTGTTTCAACCCCTTCGCGGCCAGTTGTGTGCGGTAGAAGGAAGCCACTTCGGCCAGCGGCATGGCAGCTACGGCGCGGTACGTCTTGCGGAAATTGGAACCTTCGCGACTAACGTCTTCCGCGCCCGCTGGCATCGGAACGGGTGAATCAGCGAGTGCCGGGTGATCGGACGACTCGATCGGGTCGCTTGGTCCTGTGATGCGTGTGGTTGGGGGTCACTTCCGTTCTCGCTTTAGCCGTCCGTACGGCGGAAATCAACGTGGCATCGTGTTGAAAAGAATGCAGACAAAGTCAGAAGAAAGGCGTTGGGAGGGTTGCGTTAGGGGCGGCTGGGGGCACAAAATCCGTATCCATCACAACTGATGCAAGAAGCTCATGTGCCCAGTGCTGCGGCTCGCGCGGGAGTATTGTCGCCAGTGGAATTAAACACATCGTCCGAGCGCTCGTCCGAGGGAAAGTTTGTAGCTCCGCATCCGGGCGCGAAAAGCATGCCGCGTTGGGAGACCGGCGAGTTAGTCCAGACGCCAACGTTTACCTGGAAGAATTGGTTCGCGATGCTCGGGCCGGGTTTGATTATGGGTGGCTCGGCGATTGGCGGCGGCGAGTGGCTGGTGGGTCCGAAAGTAACCGCCGTCTATGGCGGAGCGCTCTTGTGGCTGGCGACGCTGTCGGTGCTGGGCCAAGTGATTTACAACATCGAGATCAGCCGCTACACGCTCTATTCCGGCGAACCGATCTTCACGGGCAAGTTCCGCACGTTGCCGGGACCGCACTTCTGGTTGCTGGCGTATCTGCTGTTCGATTTCGGCTCGGTGTTTCCCTATCTGGCCGCTAATGCCGCCACGCCCGTCGCGACGTTGATCAAAGGCGGCGTCATACCGCAGCCCGAAACAGTCGCCAGCGACTTCTGGTTGATGAAGGGACTGGCGTACCTGATCTTTATCGGTGCGTTGTTGCCGCTGCTGTTCGGCGGCAAGATCTACAACTCGCTCAAAGCCGTGATGACCTTCAAGCTGGTCGTCGTCCTCGGCTTTCTGCTGTTCTTGGCCGCGTTCTTTTCGACTTCTGATACTTGGATCGAGATCGTGACCGGGTTCTTTAAGTTCGGCAGCGTTCCCGTCGAGATTGCGGCGGATGCTCCCGCGGTACGAGGCAGCAATGTCGACAACATCTTCGTTTCGCTGGCCGAGGGTCGCGGGTTTCCCGACATTGATTTCACGTTGATCAGCACCATCGCCGCGCTGGCCGCGATTGCTGGTTCGGGCGGATTATCCAACACGCCCGTCAGCAACTATACGCGCGAGCAAGGCTGGGGAATGGGACACCACGTCGGTGCCATCCCCAGTGCCTTCGGCGGTCAGCAGTTAGAACTGTCGCACGTGGGTTGTGTGTTCGAGGTCGATGACGATTCGCTGCCGCGCTGGCGCAAGTGGTATCGGCACGTCATGCGCGACCAACTCGTCGTCTGGCTCCCCGCCTGCTTCATCGGATTGGCCTTGCCCGCCATGCTGTCCGTTCAGTTTCTGCCCTATGGCACGGAAACAGACGAATGGACCATGGCTGTCATGACAGCTGGCGGAGTGCAAGACACCGTGACCGCGGGGTCAAATGCCGGCCTGGGAAAGTTCTGCTGGTTCATGACGGTTTTCTGCGGCTTTCTGGTGCTGGCCCCGACCATGTCATCATCCGCCGATGGCATCATCCGTCGTTGGGTCGATGTGTTTTGGACGAGCAGCGGTCGGCTGCGGAAGATGGACCCCAAAGCAATCAAAAAGGTCTACTTTCGAGTGCTTGTCGGGTACTCGCTTTTTGGACTTGCCATGTTGTCGTTGAATCCAGAACAGCTCATTGCGTACGCCACGATGTGTTTTAACATTGCCTTGGGATTCAGTTGCTGGCACACGATCGTGATCAACTCGACGCTGTTGCCGCGCGAGCTGCGTCCGGGCTGGTTCATCCGCATTACGCTTTCTTTGGCCGGCGTGTTTTTCTTGTTGCTCGGTTCGCTGAGTGTTTACAAGCAAACGTACGAGCAAACGGGGCCCGTGGTGCTTGTGATTGTCTTGGGCATTGTCGCCCTTCTGCTGTTTCTTTTAATCTTCCTGGCGAGGCGGACGGCCGCTGGAACGACTTGACAACGAACGACCGATCGCGCCCTGAATCCAGTTACTCGAAGTGACAGGCGTGGTGGCTTACACCGACGCAGCGCTGCTGACTAGCGGTGGCCGCAATTGTTTTCATGTTGATGCTCGCCTTTCGGAATTGGCGGCTCGGATTGATCGCCTTGATTCCGAACGCAATCTCTGAATTCAGCTGCTGTCCGCGAGACATCGCAACGAGCGGAATCGCTCGGCTCGCAACGGGACGCGCGAATCCGTGCGGTCGAGACCCTGGAACCACCGTTCCAAGGAACCAATCTGGAAGACATCCCCCGGGGAAGGCGAATGGAAGGGGCACAGCCTTTGATCATTGAGCGGTTAGGCTTAAACTGTTAGGCATCGCCAGTTCTTCTTGACAGGAACGAAAGCATGGACGTCATCGAAACCCGCAATCTCACGAAGCACTTTGGAACCGGCGATGTTCGGGTGGACGCTCTTCGAGGAATCGACCTTCACATCGGCGAATCGGAGTTCGTCGCGATCATGGGACCGTCCGGGTCGGGCAAGAGTACGCTCTTGACGCTCCTGGGCGGGATCGATGTGCCGACCAGCGGTCAGGTGCTGCTCGAGGGAACGGACTTGGCGACGCTCAGCGACGATGCGCGGACGTTGATGCGCCGCCGCAGAATCGGCTTCGTCTTTCAAGCCTTCAATCTCCTGCCGACGCTGACCGCCGAGGAGAACGTCTCGATCCCGATGGAATTGGACGGCGTGCCGGCGAAGGAAGCCAGCCAGCGAGCGCTGCGGGCGCTGGAACTCGTCGAGATGTCCAAACGCCGGCATCACATTCCGAGCAAGCTGCCCGCCGCCGAGCAGCAGCGGGTGGCGATCGCGCGAGCCTTGGCGATTGAGCCGGCGTTGTTGCTGGCGGACGAACCAACCGGTAACCTCGACAGTCGCCAGACCCAACTCGTCACGGAATTATTGCGACAGCTCGTCGACCGGCACGGCCAGACGATCGTCACGGTCACGCACGACGCGGAAGTGGGCGGCGTCGCTCAGCGTCTGATCTTGCTGCGGGACGGCGTCGTGGAGAGTGATGCCCCGCAGGAAGCCGCCAACAAATCGGCAAGTTAACACAAAGGATGAGCGCTCTTTATGGCACTGTTCAAGTTCAGCCTACGGGAACTGACGAGCCGACCCGTCCGAGTCGCCTTAACCGCCTTGAGCATCGTGATCGGCGTCGCGGCTGTTGTCTCGGTGACGATTGCGACCAAGACGACGCGGGCTGCAAACGAAGCAATGTTCGCTGCCGTCACCGGTCGCGCGGCTTTGGATGTAACGGCCGAAGGAGGAGGCAGCTTTCCGATCAGCGTCGCCGCTGAATTGGATCAGCTTCCCGGAGTGCAGGCCGTTCCGCTCATCCGACGCTTCACGATCGTTTACTTTCACGAGAAAAAGGTCCGCGTCCAAGCTCTCGGAATCGTGCCCGATCGCGATCGATTGGTTCGCGACTTCGAGCTGACATCGGGACAGATGGTGGGCCGCGGGTCCGGCGTGGTGCTCGATGCGACCTTTGCGAGCGGGCTCGGGATTGGAGTCGGCGACCAGCTCAAAATGCTGACGCCATCCGGGCTCAAGGAGTCGGAAGTCGTCGGGTTGCTGGAAGCGCGCGGCGGGTCGGCGGTCGCCGCGGGCGGATTGGTGTATATGTCTCTCGCCCTTGCCGAGTCGCGTTTCAAGATGCGAGGCACGATCGATTCCGTGCAGCTCGTGCTGGACGAAGACGCGGATCTCGAAACCACACAAGCCGCCGTCGCCGCGAAACTTCCGCTGGGGCTGTCGGTTCGCCAACCCAACATGCGCAGCCAGCTTGCGGAAGAGACGATGATGGCGACCGAGCAAGGCTTGCAGCTCGCGACGGCCTTTGCGCTGGTCATTGCGGCCTTCATCATTTTCAACACGTTTCAGATGACCGTCGGTGAACGGCGCAGACAACTCGGCATCTTGCGGGCGATCGGGGCAACAAGACGCCAGATCACGACGTTGATTCTGCGCGAAGGGCTGCTGATGGGGTTGCTCGGAACGGTCGCCGGCGGGCTCGTCGGCGCGTTCGGAGCCCATGTGCTCACGCTGGGATCGGAACAACTTCTGCAAACCGAGATGCCGCCGATTCAGGTGACGATGCTTCCCTTCGTGCTCGCCATTCTGTTCGGCGTGGGACTGTCTCTGGTCGCGACGTTGGTGCCGGCTCGCCGCGCCGGGCGGCTCTCGCCGTCGGAAGCGATGAGCGTCGTCGCTCCGGGCGAGATTGAAGCCCCGCACCTGAAAATGACGATCGCCGGTCTGGTGATCGTGCTCGCCGCGGCTATTGCTCTCGGGGGTTGCGCCGTCGGCTGGTTTCCAATCGATATCTCCGTTATCGCGGTGGTGATTCTACTGGTTGGCATGGTCTTCCTATTGCCGGCGGCGATCCCCAGGCTCTCGCAAGTTGTGGAGCGGATGTGGCGTCCGATCTTCGGTATCGAAGGGCGGCTCGCGCGGCGGCAACTCGTTCGTCATCCGAGCCGCACCGCGATGACGGTCGGCATGCTGTTCATCGCGATCGCCACGGGTGTCGGCTTGGCGAATACGATCATCGACAATATCGACGACGTGCAGCAGTGGTATCGGCAAGCGATCGTGGGCGACTTTTTCGTCCGAGCCTTGATGCCGGACATGGCGACCGGTGAAGCAGCCGACATGCCCGACGGTCTCGGTGATGCGATTCTGAAGATCCCCGGCGTGGAAGACCTGGACGCCGTGCGGCTCGTCAAAGCAACCTCCGGCGAGAACTCGGTCATCGTCGTGACTCGTGAATTCAAAACGCAGCGCCAAGCCTATTTTGATCTCGTCGCTGGCGATGGCGACGAAGTACTTCACCGGCTCCACGAAGGTGAAGTCGTCGTCAGCAGCGTGTTGGCGCAGCGGACGAACCTGAAGCTGGGCGATTCGATTCCGTTGGAGACACGCGAAGGGCCGCGCCAGCTCCGCATCGCGGGCATCGCGAACGACTATCTCGCCGGCGGGATGACGATCTACATGCACCGCGACGTGGCGGAGAAGCTGCTCGAAGTCAAAGGTGTCGACGCGTATGTCGTTCAAGCGGACAACAAGCAATTGCCCGCTGTCAAAGCTGCGTTGCAGACGCTGTGTAATGAACACGGCTTGCTGCTGCAGTCGTACGCGGACTTGGTCCGCTTCATCGAGCGGATGATGAACAGCGTGGTTGGCAGCCTGTGGGCCTTGCTCGCGTTGGGGTTCGTGATCGCGGCGTTCGGGCTGGTCAATACGTTGGCGATGAACATCCTGGAGCAAACTCGCGAGATCGGCGTCTTGCGAGTCGTCGCGATGACGCGCCGCCAAGTCCGCCGCACGATTCTGGCCCAAGCCGCGATGATGGGCCTGATGGGCCTGGCCCCCGGCGCGTTGATGGGCTTGCTGGTCGCCTATTTGATCAATCTGTCGACACTTCCCACGACCGGCCACGCGGTTCTCTTCGTGTTCCGCCCCTGGCTGCTGGTCGTCTGTTTCGCCGCGGCGTACGTGATCGTGTTGGCCGCCGCTTATTTACCGGCGGAACGTGCCGCCCGCTTGAAGCTGAGCGATGCCTTGCAGTACGAGTGACGCGAGCCAATCACGACCGCGGCTACGCAAGAACCTCGTCAACGACGCGACCATAAACATCGGTCAGCCGATAATCGCGACCGTGGTGCGGATACATCAACCGCTCGTGGTCGATGCCCAGCAGGTGCAGGATCGTGGCATGTAAATCGTGCAGGTGAACGCGTCCCTGGACAGGTCGGTAGCCAAAGTCGTCGGTCTCGCCGTAGACGAAGCCCCGCTTGACGCCCCCGCCGGCCAGCAGCGTGCAGAAACTCTCCTGCTGATGCTCTCGTCCGTGCGTCGCAATCGGCGAGGTGCCCGAGAGATCCTGGCTCCAGTAGGTCCGGCCGAATTCTCCCGAGATCATGACCAAGGTGTCCTCCAGCAGTCCGCGCCGTTTCAGATCGCTGATTAGCCCGGCAACCGGTCTGTCTGCGCCGGCGCAGGACCGAGGCAAGGCGTTGCGAATGTCGCCATGATGGTCCCAGCCGTCAATTGTTATTTGCACGAAGCGGACGCCGGCTTCGCTGAGTCGCCGGGCCATCAGGCAGGCACGACCGTTGCGGTCCGTTGAAGCCTCGCCGATTCCATACCGATCCAGTGTCTCTTTGGTTTCGCCGGAGAGGTCGACCAGGGCCGGCGTCTCGGCCTGCATGCGGAAAGCCAGCTCGAACGACTCGATGATACCTTCCATCTGCGAGTCCGTGTTGACTCGCTGCAGTAATCGTTGGTTCATGTGTTGCAGGAAATCGAGCCGACGTCTCTGGATGTCTGGTGCGGCGTCGGGGTCGCGCAGGTTGGCGATCGCTAGTTCGCGCTCGTTGCCGGGTACTCGTAACGGGGTCCCCTGATGGATCGCGGGCAGGAACGAAGCACCGTAGGTGCGTTCGTCCTGCTGGGGGTGAATCGTCATGAAACTCGGCAAGTTTTCGTTTTCCGTGCCGAGGCCGTAACTGATCCACGAGCCCATCGACGGTCGCGCCTCGGCGATGTGACCCGTGTGAAACTGCAACGCAGCCGGAGCATGAGCCTTATTATCCGAAACCACGCTTCGCAGTAGACAGAGTTCGTCCGCGACGCCAGCCAGGTTCGGCAGCAGGTCGGAGATCATCAGACCCGACTGACCGCGGGGCAGCACGGGCGCGACAGGTGCCATCGGCAGGAATCGAGCCACACCCACACGAATCTGGCCGTCGTCACCTACCGGCGATTCAATGGCCTGGCCGTGGTTTTCCGTGATGATTTTTTTTGGCGCGAACAGGTCACCTTGCGACGGTCCACCGGCCAGGAACACGAAGACCACACGTTTCGCTCGCGCTGGAAACTGAGACTCGCGAGCGGCGAGCGGACTGCCCGCCGCCTGGGAGGCACTGCTCATCAAACCGCCGAGCGCGAGACTGCCGAAGCCGCAAGCCGATGTTTGTAGCAGTTCACGTCGAGTCAAGAACCGTGGGTGTGTCATGATCAAAGTCTCATCAGAAACTCGTTGGAAGCAAGCAGCGCGTGACACAATTCAGGCCACGCGTCGTCGCCAGCTTCAGAAAGAAATGCTTGTGCCTCGCGCCGTTCGGCCTCGGAGATGGGACGATTTAGCAGTGTCAGCCAGAGTCTTTCCAGCCTTTCAGCAGGATCGTCAGAGGCTTGTGTTAATCGAGCCGCCACGGCGGCGGCTCGCTCTTTCACAACCGCACCGTTCATCAAGAACAGTGCCTGCGTGGGAACCGCGGTGGTCGCCCGCTGGCCAGTAAACTGCGACGGCTGCGGGAAGTCGAACACATTCCGCAGTGCGGCTGGACCCGGTTGTCCAGAGTGCCGGATGACCGGCAGATAAATCGTGCGTTCGACTTCCTGGCTCGGTCGCCATTTCGCGAGACGGAAGTGCGGCGGGTTCACATCCTTCGGATCGAGGCCGCCGACGTTCTCAGGAAACTCAAGCGGCATGGACGGGCCACCAGTGGAGGGCTGCAACTGGCCGCTCACCAAGATCATGGCGTCGCGCAAGGCCTCGGCATCGAGCCGCACGCGGTTCATGCGCCACAGGAGCCGATTGTCCGGGTCGGTTGCATGAGCGTGATCATTGTGGGCACTGTCGAGGCGATACGTACGGCTGAGCACGAGCGAGCGGATCAGTTGCTGCTGCGACCAGCCATCGTGGATGAAGCGGTTCGCGAGAGCATCCAAAAGTTCGGGATGCGACGGGCGTCCGCCTGGCAAGCCGAAATAATCGACCGATGGGACAATCCCCTTGCCGAAGAGTTTCTGCCAGACGCGATTCACGGCCACACGTGCTGTCAGAGGGTTGTCATCGTCGGCAATCCAATTGGCGAGGTGGAGTCTTCCGCTCTGGCCCGGCGGGATTTCAGGCGGCGTTTCAGTGACCACACTTAAGAATCCACGGGGCACCTCGTCGCCCAGCGCACGCGGGTTGCCTCGAATCGTGATCTGCATGTTGCCTGGATTTTCAACGTCATGCACTCCGTGAGCTTGGGGCACCGTCGGCACGAAAAACTCAGCGTGTTGAATGTCCCGGTTCAATGTTCCGATCAGGGCGTTCGTCTCGTTGCGTTCTTTCGTGAGTCGGTCCTGTTCGTCCTTTGGCAGTTCGTTGTTCTTTAGCTCTTCATCCAATTCAACCTTTCGCTGCTGCGCCTGCGTGCGATCGAGTTGCAGTTTGGCGATCCCTTCAGCGTGCGTCTTTGCCCGCTGCTCACGTTCGGCCTTTTGCGCGTCGGTCTCGGGCAGATCATTGACGTTGACATCACTCCAGACGCCCCGTTCGGTCTTATAAGTCGTGGACGTGCCGTGAAAGAAACCACCGATCGCATAGTAGTCGCGCTGCGGGATGGGATCGAACTTGTGATCGTGGCACCGCGCACAATCGATCGTCATGCCGAGGAACGCCCGCGCAGTTTTGGCGACCTGCTGATCAACGATGTCGACGCGCAGTTTGGCCTTGTCGGCCTCGACGATCTCGATGTCACCCAGCACCAGAAAACCGGTCGCGACTAGACCGGCTGCGTGCTGCTCGACGGTGTCGTACGGCAGCAGGTCGCCGGCAACCTGCTCGCGAATAAATTGATCAAACGGCTTGTCGTTGTTCAGCGCGTCAATGACATAATCCCGATACCGCCAAGCGTGTTGCGCAAAGACGGAATTTGAAGTGCCGACCTGATCCGCGTATCCCACGAGATCCAGCCAGTGCCGCGCCCAGCGTTCGCCGAAGGCGCGCGAGTCGAGCAGCCGATCGACCACCTGCTCAAATGCCTGCGGCGATTCGTCCGCCTCGAACTCGCGAATTTCCTCCACCGTGGGCGGCAATCCGGTCAGGTCAAAACTCACGCGCCGCAGCCATGTGTAACGATCTGCCTCCGCGACCGGTCGCAGACCGTTTTCCTCGAGCTTCGCCAGCACAAACCGATCGACATCACGAAGTGGCCAACCGGCATTGCTGACTTCAGGCGGCGGCGCATCACCCAGCGGTTGAAACGCCCAGTGCTTGCGACCAGCATCGAGGTCGATCCCCTCGCCGGTCCGCGCCGACTGCGTCACTCGCGGATCATGGGCACCTTCAGTTACCCATTGTTCGAGCCGTGCAATCAGCTCATCCGGCAACTTTCCCGTGGGCGGCATTTCGTAGTCTTCGTAACGGACGGCACTGATTAACAGGCTCTCGTCCGGCTTGCCGGGCACAACCACCGGCCCCGACTCACCACCCTTGGCCCAGCCGCTGCGCGAGTCGAGCACCAGCCCGCCTTTCGCCTTCCCCGTTTCATGACTGTGGCACTCGTAACAATGCCGCTTGAGAATCGGCAACACATTTTGTGTGAACGACGTTTCCGCCGCTTTGTTAACCGCCGCAAGATCATCGGCGAGGACGATGTTCCACGACGGTTGCCCTGCCAAGACGGCGAACAACGCGAAGCTAAGAACGCTCAGTCGCAGACGGATCAATTCTTGGTCCTTCATGGATGCACCTCGCTATTCATCGCCGTCTGTTGGTCATCGCCGTCTGTTGGTCATCGCCGTCTGTTGGTCATCGCCGTCTGTTGGTCATCGCCGTCTGTTGGTCATCGCCGTCTGTCGCAATCGTGATTGTCAGCGAGCGGAATCTCCTCATCAGCTCGGTCGCCGGAAACCACTTGCGCACTTTGGGCTTTGTTGCTTCATGACATAGCCATCGTAACCGCGTCACCAACAGCTCGGCAAGCTGGCGGCCTCTCCTCCAAGCCTTCTGCATATTGCTATTCGTCACTGCACGATGTTGGGATGTTGTAATTGGGAAGCGGCTTCGGCTTCGAGCCGGAACCGGGCGCGGTCGATTCGGCTGGCGTGTGCCGACAGAATCATCTTCACGGCCACGAGTCGGTTCAAGCCTCGCTGCCGCGTTTTGGTGACCACGCCGGGATCGCCATTGAATGTAACGACTTCTGGTGGAACTGACTCCGCCGCGGAAGAGCCTCCACACAATCTTGGTGTTTTCTGTAACACCTCCCCCCGGCTACGGCATTAGCCCTTAGTGACCGACTGGTATCTTAATCGATCGGTCCCCTTTCTCGCGGTACTCATTGGCTGGTCCGGTGGGCTACTTGCTCTTATCCCGACGCAGCAATGTGCAGGAAGTCACGAACAACGTGGAATAAACACTCATGAGAAACATCCTGACTTCCCTCTCGAAACGACGTCTTCGCCATCAAAAGTCGCAGCAATCCCACCGGTCCCGCAGGCTGCTGCTGGAGCAGCTCGAAGACCGCCGGTTGTTGGCGAGCCTCCCCACGTGGGAGGCACAAGGCCCCGGGCCGATCCTGAGCGGCCAAGTGGAAGGGACGCAGCATGTGCGAGGCCAGGTCATTTTTCTGGATTTTGACGGCGCGCGGGAAGTGACCTACAGGGGACCAGTCACGGTGGGTCCGTTCGATATCCCGGCTTTTGTAGCACCCAAGAACTTGGCGCATCGAGAGACCGACATCGTCACGTCGGTCGTGTCTTCGCTGAACAACAACTTTGCCGCCAGTGGCCTTGTCTTCACTACGCAGCAACCCGACACCACTCTCCCCTTTTCCACGATCTTCATAGGGGGAAGTGACGACGCGTTCTCAGCATACGGTTCGTTCTTAGGTTTGGCGGAGCAGGTGGACTTCGGAAATCAGGCACCAGCAGACAATGCATTCGTCTTTAGTGAGTCGATCATGACGACGAGTTTTGAGGTCAGTGCCTATGCAGAAGATCTCAGCGAGGTAGTTGCGCATGAGGTGGGGCATCTGATTGGTAATGCACACGACATTCCGAACCTGGCAGGCGGGCCGTTAGCGAGTGTTGCTCAGTTCAAGTTTGGTGCCGACTACCGTACGGTCGATCAGTTGTATAAGAAACTAGACAGCATCCATGCCGCTCATCCTTCGCTCACGAAGGTCATCGATTATGGCGACAGCTTCTGTAAGGGACAGGCGAATGAGACGTGCGTGATTGATATCGGAGGCGCGAACAAAGTCTCCGTTGCGGGCAGCGATTTGAAGGCAATCAAGATCACCAATCCGGCAATCACTGGCAATAAGCCAGCTCTTTTTCTCGTCGCCGGGGTCCACCCGCGTGAAATCATCAACCCAGAAATGGCCATGCAGTTTGTTGTCGACCTGACAAGCGGCTATGGCCAAAGCGCCGACCTGACGTGGATCGTCGATCATCAAGAAATATGGGTTGTCCCCATGGCGAATCCCGATGGATACAAGCTGGTAGAAATGGACATCCCCCAGCGCAAGAACTTGAACTTCTCCGATGCAGTGGGTAAGCCATGTGACCCCAAGACGAAGTGGCCACCCGATTTTTTTTCGCAGCCCGGCGTTGACCTGAACCGTAACCACAGTTTCAAGAGGGGCACCGGCACCGGCATTTCATTCATTCCGTGTGACCAAGACTATGTCGGGGTGACCTCGCAGGCGAGTTTAGCCCAGCAAACATCGGAGCCGGAGGTAGACGCCTTAGAGTCGCAAATCAAGTCGGTGTTCAAAACCAAACGTGGTCCCGGGAATGACAGTGATACGACGACCGCTGCAGCCGTGACCACCCCCGGCATGTTCGTGTCGTTACACAGTGCGGGCGATCTAGTGATTCGGCCGTGGTCGCACACAGCAACAGCCACGGCACCCAACGAGCCGGCTTTGAAGAAGCTAGGTGATAAGCTCGCGGCGTTGCACGACACGTCTTCTACTTTCGCCAAGGTCGGATCACCTGGCGGCTACATTTCGTGCCGCGTGATAGAAGCGAATTGCCTTGGGCCAACGACCCTCGGTGGTGACACAAGCGAATTTGTGTACGGCGTCACCGGGGTACCAGCGTTCACGTTCGAGGTTGGTCAGAGCTTTGATCCGCCGTTCAGCGAGGTCCAGACGCACTATGACAGGAACCTGCCGGCCTTTATCCAAGCCGCCAAGTTGGCGCGCGAGCCGTACAAACTGATCGAAGGTCCGGACGTCGCGGGAATCGTACCGAGCACTTCGGCAGGCCGGACGCTGCAAGTTTCGGCCAAAACCGTTAGCGTCTGGGGAACAGACATCGCCACTGCTGAGTTCTACGTTGATACTCCACCTTGGAGCCCGAATGCGGTGGCCCATACTCTGTTTGCCGCAGACGGGACGTTCGACTCCCCCGCCGAACAGCTTTCGGCCTCGCTGGACATCAGCAAAACCCCCAACGCCCACGTAGTGTTCGTACGTTCGCAAGACGTGATGGGGAATTGGGGGCCGGTCTCTGCGGAATTCCTCGTCGAGCGCCGGCACTTGGCGAGCCCTCCTGTTTGGGAGGCCCAAGGCCCCGGGCCGATCTTGAACGGCCAGGTTGAAGGGATTCTCCAGCAACAGAACCCTGTCGCTGGTGCCATTCACGCGGTGGTGGCCCACCCGACCGACGCTAATTCGCTGTTCATCGGAGCGGTCAACGGCGGCATCTGGCGAACCAACAACGCTCAGAGTTCGCAGCCCAAGTGGGAGCCGCTGACGGACTTTCAGTCTTCGCTTTCGATCGCCTCGCTCGAATTCGACCCGACCGCCGTCGATCCGAACAACCCCAACAAGCCACTCACGCTAGTCGCCGGCACGGGCCGAGTCAGCTCCTTCTTCCGCGAAGGCGGCGACCTGACGGGGCTGCTGTACTCGACGAATAGCGGTACGAGTTGGACGCCGCTTGGCGCGACCGATCTGGCCGGAGTGAACATCGCGGCCGCAGCGGCGCGTGGCAACGTGATCCTGGTCGCGGGAAAACGATACGAACGGCATCGGCGCGGGTAAGGAAGGCCTCTATCGCAGCACAAACACCGGTGCGAACTTCACGAAGGTTCCCGGCTCGCAACTGCCCACCGGCCGCGTGAGCGATCTGGTCGGTGATCCGCTCCTACCCAACGTGCTTTATGCCTCGATCATCGCGGAAGGCATTTATCGGACGAAAGACTCTGGCGCGACTTGGCAGAAGATCAGTAATCCCACGGTCGAATCGTTCATCAATAGCGCGAACTCCAACGAGGCGACTTCGAACATCGAGATGGCGGTTGGCAGGTCACATGAGTTGTACGTTGGCATCTTGAACAAAGTGGATGGAGAGCGACCGCAACTGAAAGCCCTGTTCCGATCCGGCAATGCAAATACGGGCGACCCGAACCAGCAGGGTGTGGTGACGTGGGTCGCGATGAACATCCCGCTGATCACCGAAGCCGACAATAGCACGCACGGTTTGAATCCTTCGATGCCATCAAGCAAACCCGGCGGCCAAGGCGACAAGCATTTCTCGATCATCGCCGATCCGACGAATCACAAGATCGTCTACCTCGGCGGCGATCGTCAGCCGATCATCCCGAATATCATCGGCGCGAAAGATTTCACAGGCCGCTTGTTCCGCGGGAAATGGGATGGCTCGAACGGCGCGATGAACACCACCTGGGATCCGCTCACCCACAACGACACGAAGAGCAACTCGGCTCCGCACGCCGATTCGCGAGACATGACATTCGACGCAGCCGGGCAACTGGTCGAAGTCGATGACGGCGGCGTCTACAAGCGGCTCGATCCGCGAGACGACGACAAAAACAAAACGAACAACGACTGGATCAGCCTCAACGGCGATCTGCAAGTCACCGAGATCCACTCCGTTGCCTGGGACGCTCTGAGCAACACCGTCATCAGCGGCAATCAGGACGCGGGAACCTCATTTCAAATCACGAGCGGCAATCCCGTTTGGACTACTGCGTTTACTTCGCCGACCGATCCATTTGGCCCCTTCAGCAAAGCAGACGGGGGCGTTGTCGCCGTCGATAACAGCGACCCTAACAAATCGATTCGCTATTCGAGCCGGCAGAATCTCGGCGACTTCCGGCGGCAGGAGTTCGATAGTAACGGCAATCTGAAACCCGGTACGAACGTTGCTCTGACGCTCACTGTCAACGGAACGGGAAAAACTCTGCGGGCGATTCCCGAGGCAAAAGTCCAGATGTATCAGCCCTACGCAATCAACTCGGTCCAACCGAGTCGAATCATCTTCGGGACTGGAGATTCGAAGAACGGCGACGGATACCTGTTCGAATCCAACGGAGGTAACACCCTCACCGCGCTTGGCGGGGTCAACACCAACAACGGCATTTCGTTCAACACATCGGTCGGAGTCGTCTCCGCCCTCGCCTATGGCGGCACATCGAATGGCCAAGCCAACGCCGACGTGCTGTACGTTGGCACCGCGGGCGGCATCGTCCAGTTCCGTCAAAATGTCAGTGGCTCGCCCGTCTCCGTCGGTCCTCCTTCGGCAAAGGTCGCCAAACCGCTCAAAGCGATTCGCGACATCGTTCTTGATCCGCAGGAATACAAGACAGCGTTTGTGATTGATACCGACAACGTCTATCGCACGACGAACGCGGGCAGCAATTGGTCGCTGATCACCGGCAATCTGCCAAAGATCACGCAAGGCAATAGCCCCGACCTGCATTCAATCACGTTCATCGAAGGCGACTTCACCGACTACATCGTGGTCGGAGCAAGCGACGGCGTCTTTATCACGACGACTTCGGCTGGCTCGGTGCTGAACGGCGATCAGATGTGGACGGAGGTAGGTGCAGCGACGTTGCCGAACGCCGTGGTCTATGACCTCGATTACGACAACACGAGCATTCCGAACACCAACGTCGGCGACGATGTCCTCGTCGCGGGGACGCTGGGCCGCGGAGCGTGGACGGTTCGGGGCTTGAGCAAGTACGGCGTGTTCGAGGGTCAGACGGGAGATGTGTTTCCGATCGATCTCAATTTCGTACTGCCGGGAAGCAACCACGCGATCCTCCAACTGGATCTCGTCGGCAAGAACGAAACGATCAAGTTAATTCCGGTCAACAGCGGCACGGCGTTGGACGTGGAAGCCGACGGCGAAGTGCTGGGACGCCTGTTCTCGACCACCTTCGTCAACAATCCGGCGGATCAAGCCCCCGGCCTGTTCTACTTTGCACCTTCCGTTTCCGACACACTGAGTCCAACCCTCGACGGCGACCCGAACGAGCCAGGCTTCCAAGGTACAATCGAAGTTCGCTTCACTGCGGAGGTCAACGGGAAGATCACGCCGGGCGTCGCGTTCATCGATGTTGATGGCGGCTACTCGACGTTCATCGATGGCAACTCGCCAGTCGTGACGGGCGAGGGCATTTTCACCCAGTTGCAGCAGGAACAGCGGCTCGCTTTCCTCGGCTTTCCCGATCAAAACGGCCAACTCGCGGAAGTCAACGGGGTCAGCGAATCGTCCGACACCGAATCGCTGCGGCTGTTCCAAGCCGTGACCGACGAAACCGGCGTGCTGATCCCGGCCGCGAACCCGTCACAAAAGAGCGTGCCCGTTGCCAGCGGCGTGCCCGACCCCAATGCGGTCGCCTGGCTGAACGACGCGGATGCGCCGCGTTGGATCGAGTTACCCGACCCGTGTACGCCCAA
>JAQBZB010000180.1 GCA_027622275.1 Planctomycetota bacterium
CCACCACTACGACGACCGGCGTCCCCCAACAACCCGAAGACTTAGCGTTGACAGCGCACAAGCCCACGGCCCGTTTGTAAAACATCGCCCGCGAGAACGACCAATGCTATTCGACACACACACGAACTTGATGTGGTATCCCGATCATCTGTCCGACGAATTCGTCGAATTCGCCTGGGAAGCGAAGAAAGCCAAGATGAAGCTGTCGACCGACGTCTACTTCGCCGGCAGCGGCGTCCAGGCACAGAACGCATTCGACTCGACGCCCGAGCAATTGCTCGCGGCAACCGAGGACGCCGACCGCGTGATCGTCTTCGGCATCAAGGCTCCGTTCTGCGGCATCAACGCCGACCAGGAGCTGATCGCTCGCTTCGTCAAGCAGCACGCCGAGAAGTTCATCGGCTGGTGCAGCGTCGATCCCAACGACGCCGATTGCGTCGAGCAATTAGTCTACTACGTCAACGATCTGGGCTTGCGGGGCTTGAAGTGTTCGCCGATCTATCAGAACTGGAATCCGCAGGACCCGAGACACCTGCCATTGTTCCGCAAAGCACAAGAGCTGGGCATCCCCGTCAACATCCATCAGGGCACGTCCTTCGTGCGTCCCGGCCCGCTGAAATACGCCAATCCGATTCTGTTGGAAGACATCGCCATCGCTTGTCCCGACTTGCGGATTGTAATTGCGCACATGGGGCATCCCTGGGAAGACGAGTGCGTCGTCTTGATCCGCAAACACCCCAACCTCTACACCAACATTTCCGCACTGCACTACCGCCCGCTGCGTCATTATCAAGCCTTCATGACCGCGATCGAATACGGCGTCGAACACAAACTGATTTTTGGATCGGACTTTCCCTCCGCCACGGCGGCCCAAGTTATCGCGGGTCAGCACAAGGTAAACGACATCGTCGAGGGGACCAGGTTCCCTAAAGTGCCTGACGAGATGATCCACAACCTCATCTATGAAAACTGGAAACGATTTCTGCCGGAGCACGCATAGTTAGGATCGACCGAACAATAGTTGTCAAATGGGTAGGACGGGTCTCCCGGCCCGTCCGTCGTAGAACGGGCCAGGAGACCGTGCTACAACGCTTATTGTTCCACCGCCGCTTAACCATCGGGGTCGTCCAGCAGTGCCTGCAATCGTTCATTTAGCGGCGGTTCGAACTTGCTGGGCCAACTCGCGTCGATCAGGCCCACACCGATCAGATCCCGGACATGAACGCGATCTTTGAGCTGATGACTGCTCAGCGTCATCCGGACCAAGTCGACCAAGTCGATGATTTGCCTGCCGAGTATGTCGCGAGATTGTTCTGGATTTGGGGCCGAGTTGAAGTATTGTTCCTTGACCTTCTGACCGGCCCAGATGACATGGACGCCTTGGCTTGGTTTGCCATCCGGTCCATCCAAGAACAAAGTTACGTTCATAACCTTTTCTCGCTGGAACCCGGCCGCGGCGAGGGCTTCGCTGGCCCTGTCGGCATCTTCGGGATGCAGCAAGATGTCCACGTCCTGCGTGTTGCGCATGGCACCTTCGTCGCGCGTCGCCACCCACGCCGCGACCGCATTGCCACCGATCACGGCGTATGGGACACCGGCGGCAGCCAGGGCACCGCAGGCATGTTCGAGACGCTCGCGTACTTTCTCCATCGCACCAAACATCCTATCGAAGACATACGGACCCTGCTCGCGGATCAGAGCATCGAGTTGTTCAGCATTCATCTGACTTCCCTTCGAGCAGCATCGGCGGACTTGCAACCGGCAATTTTCACAAACCCTGGAATCATTGTAAGCCCATCGCCTCGCGGCAGCCATACTTTCTGAACATTCTCCTCACAGCACGCGACTCACATCCCGTAAGCTTCGCCATTTGATCATTGATCGACGGCGACCGACCGGCTCGCTCGCGTTAAACGAGCCATTGCTGGCCGCGTATCGTATAGGTGTCTCGCGATCGATCGGGGTCGCGCGAGTGGTCAGACACGGCGCGACTAAGTTACCGTTCGCTCACTTTTCCGCAATCGCGATGGCCTGATGGCACTTTGAATACACAGAAGGCAAACCGAGGCTTTCGAGTATCAGAGCATGCAATGGCAGCTTTTATTTCTTCGACGACAATCGAAGTTCCGCTACACCGCCTCCGACCGAGGATCGAGCAGTGATATGAAGTGTTCGCCATTGAACGAGGCTTTCAACGTGGTCGTCGGTGATGCTGGTGTCGTCATTCGGTACAACTCTCGCCGCATGTAACCAATCTGAAGATCGATCGTTGTGAATCCGGTGGCCTTCTTTTCAAAGAGCAGCACGAGATGAAGTCCTGCATGTGCTTGGTGACAATCAACGGCAAACGTGTTTCTGCAAGTCTTGATTTCGAGTCCATCTGGAATTCTCACTGGGCGATTGGCTTTGCCTTTGACGGCGGCACCGTAAATCTGATCCTTTCCTCTCTTGAAACTTGGAAGCTCGGAGTAGTCATTCGTCCGCAGGAACAGATCCGGATAGTCGCTCGCCCCGTTCGACTCCAAATGCCGGTCTGTTGATCGCTCGATCAGAAAACGCTCGATAAGTTTGCTGACAACTTGCCCTCCTGCTTCCGATAGCAGAAGTGTTTCATAGTCTAATGCGGATTGAATTGATCTCGTCAAGTCGAAAAACGCCGAATCGTTTGCGAAGTCGTCGTGTTGGCGCACCAAATCAAAGAGTTTATCGATGGCATGACGCGTATCACCGGGGGAATTCATTATGTGGTTGACGGAATCGCAAAGGTCAGCCGAGATTTCAACGAGCCAAGGAACTAACTGGTTGCAAGTCTGGTGAGCCCGATCGAACCAATTGACATGGGTTGGCGGATAGCTGGAAAGCTCTTTCTTGGCGAGCGCCACTTGCCTTAACACGTGAGCCAGCGGTACGATGCTCACGGCGTCTTCCTCCACCAGGAGAAGAATTCAGCTGGCGATACGCCAATCGCCAATGCAAGCCGACAGACGTTCTCGATGCTCAGGTTTCGCTCCCCTCGTTCAACACTACCAACATAACTGCGGTCCAATTCGGCGGCATCAGCGAGCTCTTCCTGGGTGAAGCCTGCCTCCTTCCGGAGTTCACGCACTCGGTCGCCAAATCGCTGCTTTACATTTTCGATGTCCATGTGTTAACATCTTGCGTACTGCGGACAATCAGTCCACGGACTGTGAGCACCATTTTCAGCAGGCAATCAAATGGGGAGTACGGCGACCAAATCGAGTGGCCGAAAGTTCTGCGAGTTTTTTGCGGGGATTGGCTTGGTCCGGTATGGGCTTGAGTCATCCGGTTGGGAGTGCGTTTACGCAAACGATAACGACGAGAAAAAACGGGAACAATACGTCGCGAGATTCGGAGATTCCGACTTTCACCTCTGCAATGTTTTCGATACCGAATCGGTCGCTTCGCGAATTCCGCGGGATGTAACCCTCGCGACAGCCTCTTTCCCGTGCGTTGATTTATCACTAGCAGGACATTGGAAGGGAATCGAGGGCAGTCACTCATCCGCGGTCTTCGGATTTCTCGACTGCCTCAATGCCATTGATGCCCCGCGTTTGCTTCTGTTGGAGAACGTCGTCGGCTTGTTGTCGTCGAAGGATGGAGCAGATTTCAAGCGGTTGTGTCAGTTGCTCGCCGAATCTGGTTATTGGCTCGACGCGTTCCAATTGGATGCCCGCTATTTCGTCCCACAAAGTCGTCCTCGGGTCTTTCTCGTTGGGATTCACGAGTCCGTTATCGACACGTGCGAGTTCGCGCGTTCGACCGACGATTTCGTTCTCGGTGACTCATGGGAATCCAGGATTCAATCGCCTTCTAAGCTACGTCCTCGGCGGCTGACCGATCTAATGCGGACTACCAGTTTGAAAACCGGCTGGTTTTGCTCAGACATTTCGGAGCCACCTGTAGAGCGTCAAGAGCTGGCCGAGTTCATTGATCTCGATGATGGTCAGGAGTGGTGGAACGAGAAGCAGGTCACGAAGCACTTCGAGATGATGAGCGATTCGCACCGCGAGCAAGTTGAAGCAATTCTAAACGATGAGCAAGTCGTGGTAGGTACGATATTTCGAAGGAAACGACATGGGGCGACGCGAGCAGAAGTTCGTCTCGATGGGATTGCAGGTTGTCTTCGTACTCCGAAAGGCGGCAGCGCTCGCCAAATCGTGATCGTAGTCGGGGAAGGCCGGTTAAGAATGCGGTGGATGAGCCCGCGGGAGTATGCGAGGCTACAGGGAGCTGGTGACTTCCCATTGGTGGGGAAGGTAAATCAACAGTTGTTTGGATTCGGTGATGCCGTTTGCGTCCCAGTAATTGAATGGATCGACAAGCAGGTACTTTCCCCCGTCGCGAAAATGATCGAGTCTGTTACGGCGTGAAGTCGAACCGCAACGTGTTCTGCGCAGACGCCAAGTTAGGTAGGTGACGCCGTGCGTGGCGGAATCCGATTGGAACCGTGGTGAAGCCGTTAAGAATTCTGCAGACCCAATTCGAAATCAAATTCCGTCTCGCGAAACATGATCTACAGTGCTACCGGCCTGCTCGTTCGTCGAGTCCCAAAATTGTCAGGCTGTCGCGGTGGATCATGGCTTCGATCGCGTCGGGGTTCAAGCGCGGCAGCGAGGTGCCGTCGAGTTGGTTGTTCAGACCGCGCAAGCCGTCGATCGTGGCGTCGACGGTGGTGAACGGATAGTCGGTGCCGAACAAGACCTTGTCCCAGACGCCATACTCCTGAACCAGCATGAGACTGTGGTACAGCTGAAACGGGCGATAGTGTAACGCGCTGATGTCGGCGTAGACGTTCGGATGTTTGCGGATCACGGCGACGCACTCGCCCTCGTACGGATGGCCGAGATGAGCCATGATGATCTTCACTTCGGGGAAACGCGTCGCGACGGGATCGAGATGCCTCGGCAAGGTGCATTCGAGCGGAGCTTGCGCGACGAACGTCGTGCCGGTGTGCAGTAATACGGGCAGCGCATGTTGCCGAGCGTACGACCAGAGCGGATCGAGCCGCTCGTCGTCCGGTCGAAAGCCCGCGTACATCGGCAGCAGCTTGATGCCGGCGAGGCCAAGTTCCTGATGGCCTTCGCGCAGCTTGCGTTCCCAGCCGTCTTGAGTTGGATCGACAGATTGGAAACCGATCAGCTTGTCGCTGTGTGCCGCGACATAATCAGCGACGTAGCGATCATCGACCCATAAGCCACTCAAGCGAGCCTTGCCGCCGAAGACGATCGTACGATCAGCCTGAGCCCCGTCGCCGCGTATTCGTCGTAGCGTACCGTCAGATCGACTTCTTGGCCCGCGCGAGCCCGTTTGGCCTGGTTGCGAAAGTCGTCGCTGAAATGGTCGGGATACTGCCACGTGTGGCTGTGAACGTCGATGATCATCGCAACCTCGGTATTCAACTACTGGATACTTGCCGCCGGATGGCGGATACTATTCCGCTCGCAGATGGCATTGCCCCTTTTGTACGATGGCCTTCCAAGGCCGTCGAGTACTTCGCGAGTAGTTCACGACGGCCTTGGAAGGCCATCGTACAGGTTTTATGAAAGTGCCAACGTCAAGTGCGAGCGGTATTTTCCGGGTTCAATTCAGCCAGCTCGATCCAAGTGCCGCGCTCGGTGGACTTCGCTCCGGCGTCGGTGAACAACTGGACGCGCCAGCCGTCGTCGAGGCCGGGATGCTCGAACCCAGCACCCTCGATGCGAGCCCGAACTGCGGGGAAGACATACTTGGCGAAGCGGTTTCCCAACCCTGGGTCCTCAATTGTTTCGAGCAACTCCGGCGGCTCGCTGCCCGTGGCGATCGTCAGCGTGCTGGCAGTGCGATCGATCGCCAAAGAGGCTTTGCTGCCGTGGAGTTCCACGTCTGGTGCGAATCCCTTGCGAAGACACGAAGCGTGTGACAGCACCAACGAGCCGACGGCTCCGCTGTCGAATTGAATCGCAATGTCCGCGTAGTCGAACGCGGTGGCTTGGCGAACGCGCTGACTCTCGCTCGACTGGTGAGACTGCCCCCATTGAATCGCCTCGTCCAAGTTGATCGCGCCGAGGTCCGGTTTGGGTGGCGTCAAGACGTCGGCATGTGCCAGCACTCGCACCGCTTCCTCGCCGATCATCCACCGCATGGCGTCGTAGGCGTGCGAGCCCACGTCGGCAATGCTCCCGCCCGCGGAAAGGCTGGCGTCGTCTCGCCATGTGAAAGGCATCGCCTCGGGGCGCGGATTCTGCCAACGATAAATCACGGCTTTGATGTCGCCGAGTTGTCCGCCGCGGACGATCTCTCTGGCTCGAACCATGGCCGGGACGTAACGCGTCCAAAACGGGACATAGTGCCCCACGCCCGCATCGCGGCAAGCGACCCACATCTCGTGAGCCTCTTCGACGTTCATCCCGACCGGCTTCTCGCAGAAGACATGTTTCTTCCGCTTCGCACATTCCAGCACGGCTTCGTGATGGAGCGCGTCTGGTGTGGCCACGATGACGAAGTTGACGTCGGGATGCTCCACCACTTGTCGCCAATCGTCCGTGACAAGTTTCGCGTTGTCTTCCCGTCCAGCGGCGTCTAGTAAATCACGCCTTCTCGCACACAAAGCCACGATCGTCGCATCGTCCGGCGACTCTCGAATCTCGCTGCGATAGGGCGTGCCAATGTAACCAGTTGCTCCGATAACGCCGATTCCAAAATGCATGTCGTCTCCTTCGTGTTAGTTTTGGGTTGCATTGTGTTTCATGGCTGGTCACCGTTCGAGGTGGTGGCGTCTCATCCGCGCGGTCTCTATTATTTGCCTAGCGGTTGAGAATAACAGCCGGGGGATGCTTCGATTATCATGGAGAAATCGAGTGACCACTGAGTAGGAGGAAGCACGTCTGTGAATCGGATCGAACGAACCAGCCGAACTTTGACGCAGCTAGGTCTGGCGCTCGGTTTCGTTGTGCTGGCCTCGGAACTGCCACACAGTGCCGCGGATGACTGGACACAGTTTCGCGGACGCGATGCGTTGGGAATCGCCGATGGCCAGAACCTGCCCGATTCGTGGGATGTCGAATCAGGAGAGAACATTCGCTGGAAGACGCGCATTCCAGGTCTGGGGCACGCGTGTCCGATCGTGTCGCGAGGGCGGGTGTTCATCGTGACGGCGGACAGCGGCAACCCCGACCCGGAATTGCGATTGGGCTTGTACGGGGACTTCGAATCCGTTTCGGAAGATAAACCTCAAGCGTGGCGGGTCTATTGTTTATCGCAGGCCTCGGGACGAGTCCTGTGGTGGCGCACGCTGCACCGGGGCGTTCCGGCCATCAAGAGACACGCGAAGGCGTCGCATGCCAATTCCACGCCAGTCACCGACGGCGAGCGTGTTGTCGTCTTGCTGGGATCGGAAGGCCTGCATTGTTTGGATTTCTGTGGCAGGCTGTTGTGGCGGAGGGACCTGGGCGTGCTCGACTCGGGTTACTTCGCGGTTCCCGAAGCCCAATGGGGTTTTGGCAGCTCGCCGATCATCTACGACGACATGGTTATTTTGCAGTGTGATGTTCAGAAAAACTCGTTCCTCGCGGCATTCGACATTCACGACGGACGCGAACTTTGGCGAACTCCAAGAGCAGACGTGCCGACCTGGAGCACACCGACGATCGTGCAAGGTGCCTCGCGAACCGAGCTGGTTGTCAACGGCTTCAAGCACGCCGGTGGTTACGATCCATCAAACGGCGAGCCGCTTTGGAAGCTCGGCGGCGGCGGCGATATCCCGGTGCCGACGCCGGTCTTCGCACACAACTTGATCTTCCTGAGCAGCGCGCACGGATCGGATCGTCCCTTGTGTGCCGTGCGGCCGGGAGCCGGCGGCGACCTTACGCCGCCGAATGACAACACACTCGATGAATCACTCGCCTGGTACAAGCGCCGAGACGGGATCTACATGCAAACTCCGATTGTCTACGGAGACTATTTGTATGCGTGTCGGGACAACGGCGTCTTGAGTTGTTACGAAGCGCGAACCGGCGAGCGGCTTTATCAGAAACGCCTAGGCAGCGGCACCGGCGGCTTTACCGCCTCGCCGGTCGCAGCCGATGGGAAACTGTACTTCACGAGCGAAGAAGGTAGCATCTACATCGTGGCCGCCGGCCCTGAATTCAAACAAGTCGCATCGAATGAGATGGGCGCGTCCTGTATGGCGACACCGGGGATTTCGGGCGGGCTATTAATCGTCCGCACAAGCGATCACGTATTTGCAATCGGCAATCCGCCGGTGGAGTTGGTGCCGGTCAACCAATCCCGCACAAGTGGACGCACGCCATCGATGCTCCAGCGCCTTCGCTCGTGGCGCTGCCGCCGGTAGTGTTGATGTCGTCGGCAGATTTGGACATATAATATGAACATTCGCGCCGCAGTCATGAGCCGCGAAGACTCGGCCGGCGGGCAATGAAAACAGAGCGATTGGTGGCAACGGTAAGTATAACCGGTCAATTTCCGTCGAACACTGCCCGGACTCCATGACGTCGACACGACGTTTGAAGCCACCTGGAAGAAAACGGCGACGCCGTGCCGTACGAAGTTATCCAGCGAGAGGCCGAGTAGGCGGTAATCAAGCCAGCGTTCAGTTGCTTTCCGCGATGTCCTTCATGGGCACTAGCTTGAATCGTCCAAACGGATTATGCATCGGACTTTCGAGTTCAGATTCGCTACTGCCTGTCGCCACGACCTGGAAACGCAGGCCAAGTTCGTCAGCCAGCAGATGGCCGTCGGCGATCGGTTTGTCGCCGCGGCACAGATAGCGGACGACCTCGATGATCGTATTGGCGTCTGCTTCCAGGTCGGAGCGTCGCATCACGACCTCTCGCAGGCCCAGCACGTGCATGCCCATTGTCCACACTTCGGATCGGCCGTTCACAATACTGACGAAGGCGAAGCTCAGGGCGTCCGAACCACCGTCTTCGGCCAACTCGTTCCAATCACCACCGCCGTGAGCAAGTGCGCTGTTGTCGATAAACACGCCAGCACCGCCCGCTCGCACGACGGCGGCACCGGCTTGCATCATCGCCAAAGCTGCCTTCATCGAACCGCCCGGACCGGTCAAGCCAATATTCACAGTGTAGCTGTTGACGATTTCCAGTTCGTCGTCAGTCGCCGGTCGCCGACACGATGACTTAAAGATCTGCGGAAACTGATCATCGGCTGGCATCGGGTTGAACTCGATCTCGGTACCATCCGGCAGGATCAGCATTTCGGGCGTCAACCGAAAACCGTCCGGCATGCGCTCGATGAGTTCTCGCGGATGCGACCAATTGCCCGGAATGCGAAGCGTCGTTTTGACACGGGTGTCTATCTCATTCATCGATCAAACCTTAAAGATCACTCGAACTGCAGAAAGGGGACTGCCATTCCCAGCGGAAGTGAACCTGCCCAACCATGTCCTCACAAAACCATGTCCTCACAAAACCATGTCCTCACAAAACCATGTCCTCACAAAACCATGTCCTCACAAGTCGAATGCACTCAGCCATCGGGGTCATTCAGTAATTCTTGCAATCGTTCGTTCAGCGGCGGTTCGTATTTGCTGGGCCAGCTCGCGTCGATCAGGCCCACAGCGATCAGGTCTCGGACATGAACGCGATCTTTGTCACGATTACTATTCAGCTTCATCCGCACCAACTCGACCAAGTCGATAATCTGCTTTCCGAGTATGTCCCGTGATTGTTCCGGCTTCGGGGCCGGACTGATGTACTGCTCCCTGACTTTCTGACCGGCCCAAATGACATGCACGGCTTGGCTCGGTTTACCATCGGGACCATCCAAGAACATGGTCACATCCATGACCTTTTCCCGTTGGAACCCGGCGACGGCGAGGGCCTCGGTCGCCCTGTCGGCATCTTCGGGATGCAGCAAGATGTCCACATCCTGCGTGTTTCGGATGGCACCTTCGTCGCGCGTCGCCACCCATGCCGCGACAGCATTGCCACCAATCACGGCGTAAGGCACGCCGGCGGCACCGAGGGCACCGCAGGCACGTTCGAGACGCTCGCGTACTTTTTCCATCGCACCAAACATCCTATCGAAGACATACGGCCCCTGCTCGCGGATGAGAGCGTCGAGTTGTTCAGCATTCATCTAGCTTCCCTCCGAGCAGCGTCGGCGGACTTTCAACCGGCAAGTTCGCAATCCGAAGGATCATTGTAAACTCATCGCCTCGCGGCTGCCATACTTTCCGAACACTAACCTCGAGGTGAGCGACTCACATGCCGGAAAACTCGCTATTCATGCATCGATCAATCGCGGGCGTTAAACGAACCGTTGTTGGCCGCGTACGGCATCGTTGAATCGCGATCCCCCGGGCTTGCGCTCAATGCCACTCAGTTCGCGAAACAATCGGACGTAGTGGTGGCTTCCAGCCGCCACAAATTCCCGTGAAATCACGTGGCGTCTGGAAGCCACCACTACAAAGTGAGTGGCATTGGGCTTGCGCTATTAGTCAATCACGAGCCCTTGATAACGTGGTCGTCCCCAAGGCTAATGCCAGACAGTTGTGTCACGATACGTGTCGTGTTGGTGTGCGCGAAAGTCGTCAGAAAAGTAGGGCCCAGCGGTTTTGAAATCCAGTGTCGGAGTCTGGACGCCGGAGGAGGCAGCGCGGAGCCTGGAGCTTCTCGATGGCAGCTCCCACACTTCATCTTTGCCAGGTTGGTAAGACCAGCCGCTTCGTGTCTCTGGACTCACCGACAGAGATCGTTCGCGCCATTCGCTTCGAGACACTCTGAGTCTGTTTCACAAACCGCCCCAAGCCGTTGCGTGACCGGTCCGCGCACTGCTATCATCCGCCGTTCCCAGAGGGCAGATTTTCTTCGTCAGCGTCAATCTTCGGCTGGCGGTTAAACGACCCCGATCACCGACTCGGCCGCGACGAGCGAGGCGAGGATCTTTCGCTTGCCGGTGAACGTCCGACGACCGTGCATGACGACATAGTTGTCCACCATCGCGACATCCCCCGCCTGCCAAGGCACATCAAACGTCAATGCTTCGGCCATGTCCGCGGCGAGGATCACGGCATCACGATCAAGCGGGCTGCCGTCGCCAAGCGTGATCGCCTTGGCGGGATCGTTGCGGCTGTCCTGCCACCCCTGGAAGGCGGCAATTAGCTGGTTGAAGAATGTCTTACGTCCCGGTGAAACCTCTCGAAAGGCTGGCAGTCGCGGAGTCGTTGCCCGCAAGCAACCATCGTCCAGCCACTCCCAGCGATAACCGAGTTGGCTCATCCGCGCTTCCGCTTCTTCACGAGTCTCGCGGCGGAACGTGCGCTGCCAGCTTCGCCCCATACCAGACGCGGGATCGTCTTGCGACGGCATGACGTTGGTATAACGAAGGCCTTTCTCTTCGCACGCCTGCAAAAACTCGGGACAGCGTTCGGCCAATTGCTCGTACAGCACGTCCGACCGGCACAACGGCGTCGCGCCGCCGGTCTCGGCGGCGTGTTCGCAAAAGAACAACAACTTGCTCGGATAGATCGGCAGATTCAGTTTGCCTCAAACAATGCGCGCTCAATTGCGGTGAGCACTTCCGACACTTTGGCCTTTTTTACGCGAATCGACCTCGTAATGTTGCCGGCTTTCGTGTTGCGTTCGCCGCTGGCGACTAGCATCACTTGAATCCGCACCGTGCCACTGGCATCCTTCCGGTTGGTTCGCTTCGCTCCGTACTTGCTGATGGCTCGCTCGAATACCTGCCGAACAACGGATTCGACCGGACTCGTTGACGGTTGTTTTGTACTCATGATCTTCTTTCTCGCCGGTCAATCCGGGGCGATCGGCGTCTGAGCCATCTCGTGATGCAGGAAGATGGTGACATCCCCCGGGGCTTCGTTAGCCGAAAACACTCGTTCGGTGAAGTTGGTCCTGACGGCGTTGGAAAGCGAATCTTTGTAGGCAAAGTTGGGATAGCCAAACGCGGCCACAAACGCATCAAAGTCCTGAGCCGTCGCGAGCGGAAAGCCGCGGAACAGAACCGCGCCGTGTTCGGCGAGTCGTTTTTCGAGTGTGTTTTGCTGGTGTTCAATCCACGCCGTCGTCGCGTCGCGAGTCGCGTTCGGTGTTTGACACGCCAGCACGAGCGGGAAAGGGACTCCGTCGCAGGATTGCTGTGCGGCGACCGAAACGGCTTCTACGCTGAGCGTTGGCTCTGACATGTGAATTGTGTCCAATCGAGCACGTCAAGGAAGCATTCTCTGACGTGAGCCTATCCCCAACGAGCGTGTCTCGTTGGAACAAAAGATTCGTGAGTTAGAAGTCAACGGCTTCGTCTTCGAGACCCCAGCGGGCTTGTCCCGTTTGGTGAATAAGATTCGACGAGATCGCCGCGTGGCCTTACCGACGAGATCTCGCAGAGTCTCATTCACCCACGAGGCAAGCTCGCGGGGGTCTTGGATTTGCAACAGGCATTTTGCTAACCAACTAATCTTTGGCTCGAACGAGACAAGCTCGTTGGGGGCCGGACGACGAATTCAGGGTCAATTCGATAACGCTGCGTTACTCTGGCAAATCCATATTCTCAGTCGTTCGCCAACCCATCTCCTTGCGAGTCACCAGCAAGCTCACCACAATCAATGTCGCATTCGAGATCGTTCCAGCCAAGTAGGTGCAGGGCAAGCAGGTGTTCACCATGTCAGAGATGGAACCATTGCAGCGGCGTATCGTACAGCTCGAAGAACTCTTCTCGCACCAGGAGCACCTCGTTCACCAATTGAACGAAGCGGTCGTTCAACTGCGAAAGGAATTGACTCGAGTCGAAGCCAAATGCGCCGAGCAAGAGAGTCGAATCCGCTCGTTTGCCGAGCACCAGATGACCGAGCGCGATCCCCTCGACGAAAAGCCGCCTCATTATTGAAAGGGTATCAGCGCCGGAGCAGTTTGAACGACGGGCCTCCGAGCCCGTCGATCCGCAGAGTCACTCTAGTCGTCCAGCTTTCGCAACTCGACTTTGCGAAACTCAACCGGATGGCTCTCGGCTTGAAGCGAAATCGACCCGCCCGACAGCATCTTGTTGCCGCCAGCCTGCTCGATCAACTTGGCCGCATCTTCGTCCGTTTCGTCCAGCTGAGGCTGAGTGTATTCGAGAACCAGCTCACCTTCGACGAAATGCTTGATCGACTTGTTGCCGCGAACTTCGACTTCGACCGTTACCCACTGATCGCCGTGGTACGTCTTCGATGACGAATCGGTGCAGTGGCGCTTTAGCAGCTTTCCGTCCATGACCACATGTGTGCCGGGGGAACACAGATTGCCGGTCGCCCGCTTGTCGGTGCCGTTCCCACCCAGCAATTGAACTTCGATCGAAACAGGAAACTCCTGATCCTTCCGCATGCTTTCGGGCGTTTGCCCGTGAACCATGATGCCGCTGTTGCGGAAGGCCCAGCCCGGCCCGTCAACTGCCTGCTCGCCGACAAAGCGATATTCGATTCGAATCACGTAGTTGGCGAACGGCTGATCATAAAAAATGTGGCCGAACCTGCGACCGAACTTGTCGTACGCGTCGTAGCGCACCTTGAGCAGTCCATCTTCGACGCGGAAGGTGTTGCCGAAGTTGTCGTTCAGTTCGTAGCCAGTCAGTTTCACTTTCCAGCCATCCAGGTTCTTGCCGTTGAACAACTGGATCCACTCGTCATCGGCTGCGGAGGTTGCCGAGGCCACACAGGTCGCCAAGAACACGCCCAGGAAGACGCCACACCACTTCGTTCGCCAGGTTGTCATGATTCAATTATCCTTCCGGGGGTTGAGAGTTGTGTGTGAAGCGTAACGAATGAACCAAGCGGCTCGTCATCGGAACTCGTGCTTTGTCAAAGCTTGGTTTTGGGATTAGCCGCTTGGCGATAGCCTGCGGTTTTCTCGCGAGAACCGCACGCTATCGCGTAGCGGCTGATTTCGACAACCCCAACTCTTAGTCCTGACAAAGCACTAGCCTATTCTCTCAAGTGTGTTGTGTGAAGCAACCAGCGCGACTTACAATCGACGTTTCCATCTCGAATTCGATTGCTTCCAACGCAGATCCGCTCGCCCGTGTCCAACGCTCCCGATGCCCAACAAATCGATCGTCTCGAAGTCAACGCTTCGTGGCTGCTGCGATTGCGGTGGGTGGCCGTCGTCGGCCAGTTGCTGACGATTGCGGTCGCGAGATTCGTCATCCAAGTCGAGCTGGCGATGATTCCGTTACTGCTCGTCGTTGGCTTCACCGCCGTCAGCAACATGGCATTCGCCCACTGGCTCCGCACTCACACGCGGCTGCCTGAGCAGATCCGCGTACGACGCGATCCGTGGGTCCTCGCGGCGGTCATGGGCGTCGATTTGCTGTCGTTGACCACGCTGCTATTCCTCTCCGGCGGTCCCGCGAATCCGTTTACGATTTTCTTCTTCGTCAACCTCGCGCTCGCCGCCGTCGTGCTGCCGACGCGATCGAGCTGGTGGTTGTTGCTCCTCGCGATTGGCTGCCTCGGAGTGCTTCTTGTGTTCCATCTGCCCCTCCCGGAATTGAATCAACCCGTCCGCGCTGGGCCTACACACCAGCTGACACTCCAGCAGGTCGGGCTGGTCACGGCCGTCGCACTTTGCGCCGGCGTGGCAATCTATTTTATCACTCGTGTCACTCGCGAGCTGCAAGAGCGAGAAAGGGAATTGCGGCTGGCTGAGTTGCAGCGATCTCGCGGCGAGCGGCTCGAAGCGTTGGCGACTTTGGCAGCAGGAGCTGGGCATGAACTTGCCTCGCCGTTGTCGACCATTGCCGTGATCGCCAAGGATCTGGCACGACATCTCGAGGGAACCGACGTGCCGGAGACCGTCATGGAAGATGTTGGTTTAATCCGGAGCGAGCTGGATCATTGCCGGCGAATTCTGGATGGGATGACCAGCAGTGCCGGCCAGGCACTCGGCGAAGAGATGCTTCCCGTAACGAGTCAGGATCTATTGAATGAAACACTGGAGGGACTCACACGACGCGATCGAGTCGTGATCGATCTCGACGAGCCGTCCGCGTGTCGTTCAATCTTCGTGCCGCTGACAGGAACGGCGAATGCGCTGCGCGGATTGATCCGAAACGGCCTAGATGCCTCGCCCACCGAAGCACATGTTCGAGTCACAACTCGAATCGCTGACGAGTCGCTGCTAATCACGGTTGAAGATCGCGGTTGCGGAATGTCCCCAGAGGTTCTCGCTCGTGCCGGGGAACCCTTTTTTACGACGAAGGAGCCAGGCCAAGGCATGGGGCTCGGTCTGTTCCTGACCCGAAATCTCTTACAGCGTATTGGCGGCAGCTTGACGCTTGAGTCAACGCCGAATGTTGGCACCACCACGGTGGTTAGGCTTCCCGTGATGAGGCCTGATCAAGAGCCTGCGACAATTTACCGCATTTAACACTGCGAAAAATGATCATAAACTATTACACGGCGACCCGATGAATTTCGCCAGCGAGGTAGTTGGAGATGAGAGAACAAACAGCGACGGAGCTGTCTGGATCGACTGCGGCCACTCACCAGACCCTGCTTCTGGTCGATGACAGTGTGCCGTTTCGTGAGCGTCTCGCCCGAGCTTTCCGCGACCGAGGCTATCGCGTTTGGACGGCGGGCAACTACGACGAGGCGATGGCCCTGGTCGGCGAGGTGATACCGACGATGGCGGTGGTCGATTTACGGATGCCAGGCCCGTCGGGATTGAATCTGGTTCGCGATCTCAAAGCGTTGCACCCCGCAACGCGGATCCTCGTACTGAGCGGCTTTGGCAGCATCGCCACCGCGATTGATGCGGTGCGATTGGGCGCGACTAACTTTCTGCCAAAACCAGCCGATGCCGACGACATCCTCGCGGCGCTCGAACGAGGCGAGAGCGAAGTATCCGAGCTACCCGAAACGGAGCCCGAAACGCCTTCGTTGGCTCGAGCCGAATGGGAACACATTCATCGGGTGCTGGCTGATTGCGGCGGCAACATCTCCGAATGTGCTCGCCGGCTTGGGATTCATCGAAGATCATTGCAACGGAAACTTCAAAAGCGATCGCCTGAATAGCTATCGGAGACTATCGAGATGAATGGAGCGTTGTTCTTTCCGGACGTGCAAACTGCCAGCCAGCCTGACCGCTCGACGATCCAGACGCGAGACATCACGTTCGCTGATGGCCTCGACTATGACGCGATCCCCGAGGATGATCTCAGCGACTTGGAGTTGGATCGCACCTCGGTTCTCACGTCCGAGACTGAATCACGATTGTTTCTTCAGATGAATCGTTGCTACTACAGAGCATCCCAACTGCGCGATGGGCGCCAAGAACAATCGCCCTGCTTCGATGACTCGACGACTGAAGAAGAGCTTGCACGAGGGGACCAGATACGAAATCAGCTCGTTGTCATCTTCCACAAATTGACCGTTTCGATCGCGAAACACTTTGTCAGTTCGCGCCACTCGTTAGAAGAGTTAGCGAGCGAGGGAGATGCCACCCTGATTCGGGCGATCACGCTGTTTGATCCAAGTCGCGGGTTTCGCTTCAGTACCTACGCAACCTATGCGATTCGCCGACGCTTGGCGCGGTACGTCACCTCGTCGGAACATTTGCGCGCCGCGCCCGTCGACTTCCGCGATGCTCCGCCGATTCCCGATCGCCGCCGTTGGACGCTGCCCTACGAGCAAGCGATGGAAGCAGGCGTCCAGTGGCTGGAGTCGGCGTTGTTTGAACTCACGCAGCGCGAACGCTACATCATTCGCTGCCGCTTCGGGTGGGGTCGCGAGTTCGAGCCGCGAACGCTGCAAGAGATCGCCGACGAATTGGGCATCTCTCGCGAACGCGTCCGGCAGCTGGAGGCAAAGGCGATCACGAAGCTGCAAGAGATCGCCGCGAAGATCGACCTGGCAGTTTTGCAAAGCTGAGGCGACTGATCGGGACAGCCATCCCTCTCTTGGCAGTTTGCTTCCGCCCGATAACCAAGTGCGAACGTCATCGCGGCGGCGTTGCCACGGGGTCCGCGGGCACGTGACGCGAGCGGAGTTGCCGATACTCATCGCTTTCGAGAACTGAACGCACTTCCTTCAGAAACGGGAAGCCGGACGCTTCGAGAGTCGGCCGTGTGTAAAGAGACTCGAAGAAGTCGCTGCGATCCTCCATCGCCGTGCGACCGTGCTGGCTGACTTTGTCCAAAGCAACGTAGTTTGCCCGCAGTAGATCCAGGATCGCGGACTGGCGGCGTTGGATCTCACGATTGATTCCCTCCCGCATCCGCGCGTCGCTGGGTTTCTCGGTTCCCTCCATCGAAAACCGATACGTTGGTAAATCGCTGCACAAGTGAAGGAGCAATGCGCGAGGCCGCGGATCGAGACTGACGGAGACATGGTCGAACTCGTGGCCGAGCAATTGCGACTCCCAGACCTCCGCGTGATAGAAGGCAACCGGCATTCGAATCACGTGGCGCAGGCGAGGTGTCAGTTTGATGTTCCTCGGGGTGACGGATACTTCCGTGATCCCGTCGGTTGTTTGTGTCGCGTATCGGTAATCGTACGACCAGTCCAGATTCAGGAGGAAGTCGGTCTTGCCAACTCTGCCCGGCAAGTCGCGAACGAACGTGATCGTCGTCTCACCGTCTCGGATCAAGGATTGGTAGTGCCGCGGTGCGGGCTGGTCCAAGATCGTGTCACGAAATGCCAATTCGAGATTGATCAGCGAATCGAAATCGTCGGCTCGCAGGGCGGGATCGCCAAGCAAGAGGACTGCTGTCATGACGGCGGTTATCAAGGCACGTGGGAACATGAGCGAGACAAATGATCGGGTGTGGCGTTGGCCGCCGCGAGGTGGTGCATTTTAGAATTGCTGCATTGATTATGACCAGTTGGATCAACCACGCAACGCCGCACGCGTGCGTGGGAACTAAGCTCCCCTCCCTTCTTTCTCAACGCGGGCTCGCGTCATAGAATCAAATGTTATTCAACATCGCACGCCTGATTTATGGCGGCGACGGCAAATCATCCCGTTGACGGGTCATACGCAATGACGATGAGGGACGGCACCAATCCGGAGGACTCCTCCTCGGCGTCGAACGAGCCGTTGGATGCCACGATTGTGGACGAAGCAGGGGACACCGGACTGACGAACCGTCAGGCTTACAACGTTGTCAGTGATACGGTCGTTGGTGCGAACCTGCGGGTCAAGGATAACCTTTTTCAAGCCATCGCCATTGCCGCCTGCATGGTGATCGGTGCCGGAATCGGCGCGGCCGTGGTGAGAGAACGTCTTCCGGGCGCGTTGGTTGGCGGTTTTGCGGGGTTAGTTTTTGGCTTCTTCGGAAGCGGCATCTTTCTGATGATCTTTCGTGCGGTCAAGCACATTCGCGGCAGACACGACTAACCCGAATATTCATCAGCCGCCTGGCGCTAGCCTCAGAACTCCTGATCTGGTCGGAATTTGACGTGGCTGGTTTCAACGGGTGGGGCTGCCGTGCAGCGTGTAGATGAGTTTCAGCGTTGTGCCGGGATACGTTAGCTCCGCAGCGTTGAGTTCCGCAAGTAACTGCTCGATCGCCCGGTTGCTACGCGGGTTCGATAGCGAATGCACTTCGATTCGTAACTCGCCCGACTCCAAGTTCGGCGTCAGATCCGCCTCGCTGCGAAACAACTCGCGCACCAAACTCCGAGCATCGTCCGCGCGTGGGCGTTGGAAAAGGGCGTTGGAAAAGGGCGTTGGAAAAGGGCGTTGGAAAAGGTGTCAGCGACGGTCTTAAGTTTGGTCAATAGCCGATTTCAAAACATTTTGAAATTCCTTTCG
>JAQBZB010000181.1 GCA_027622275.1 Planctomycetota bacterium
TTTGGCCCGCGGGAATCCACAGTCAACGACATGAATCAACGCCGCATGTTTTCGATGCCGCATGTTTTCAACGCCAACGGCGTGCCAGAATTAACTTTGAACAGCGTCCTTGAATCTGATGTTCTCAACGCCAACGGCGTGACCCCATACCAGCCTGGGGCAACGCCCCAGTTGCCGATCCCACAACGTGCGAGGGCTGAAAGCCCGATCCATGCCATGCCGCAATCTCTCGCCAACGTCCTGATTCATCTCGTCTTCAGCACGAAGGACCGCCTGCCGTGCCTGGTCCCAGCCGTTCGTCCGGCGCTGCACGCCTATCTCGCCACGGTGGCTCGCAATGCTGGATGCGAATGTCCGCGCGTCGGTGGCGTGGCGGATCACGTCCATCTCGCCATCCGCTTTTCGCGCACGACGACGATTGCGAGCCTCGTCGAGGAACTGAAAACGTCATCTTCCAAATGGCTCAAAACTCAATCGAGCGATCTCGGCAGTTTCGCGTGGCAACGTGGCTATGGTGTGTTTTCCGTCGGGCCAAGCGATCTGGATGCGCTGTTGGCTTATATCGATCCCCAGGAAGAACACCACCGCACGCGCACCTTTCAAGACGAGTACCGCGCGTTTCTCACGAAATACGACGTGGCGTTTGATGAGCGATATGTTTGGGACTGACGCGATGAGGCGGGCTTTCAGCCCTCGACTCTCGTGATGCTCGTGAACCTGGGGCGTTGCCCCAGGCTGGTATGACATCGGGGCTTTGCCCCTGCTGAATCGACTTCGCCCCAGGCTGGTATGACATCGGGGCTTCGCCCCTGCTGAATCGACTTCGCCCCAGGCTGGTATGACATCGGGGCTTTGCCCCTGCTGAATCGACTTCGCCCCAGGCTGGTATGACATCGGGGCTTTGCCCCTGCCGAATCGACTTCGCCCCAGGCTGGTATGACATCGGGGCTTTGCCCCTGCCGAATCGACTTCGCCCCAGGCTGGTATGACATCAGGGCTTTGCCCCTGCTGAACCGACGGAACTCGCGACCGGCGTCGACGTAAGTGCTCGCAGCGGAGGAAGGGTCATTTTGACGTAAACCCTTGCTGGTAGGCATAAACCTCGGGTCCGGACGAGCGCCAACCGAGGTGTTTGCCTATCCGGAAGGGTCCGGATCGATGAAAACCGGCGGGTTTGCCTCTCCAGACCCTCCGGCATGGCCAAACGGATCGGTGGCCGTCGATCCGACAGGGTCCAGACAGGCAAACCGATCGGTGGGCGTCGATCTGTTAGGGTCCGGCAGGGCAAACACCGCGGTGTTTGCCCGTACTTACGACGATTGGAAGCCGCCGACTTCCCCGTTCGCTCGTCCCCACCCGACCGCCAGGAGCAAACCTCCGGTCGGCACCGTTCCAGACCCCAGCCGGAAGCCAAACCGCTCGGTCGGCACCTCTCCAGACCCCAGCCGTCCGTCAAACCACCGCCGGTTCGGCAGTCCAAACCCTGACGCCTGAGCTGGGGAATTGTCGTTGCCTCTGGCATGGTCGCGAGTCATGGCTCCGCTCTTTCTAGGGCCGGCAGTTTTCTGCTTGTTGTTTTCTCAACACGCTGCCGCAGTCGCCCTGGTCTGGATACTGGCGATCCGGAAACGTCCCGACGATGAAACGACTGCTTATCATGACCACGGCCATCGAACTCGGAGCCGGCATGGTGCTGCTGCTGTGTTGTCCATCGGCGGCAGTGAGGCTGTTGCTCGGTTCCCCACTCGATTCGCCCGCCGCGGTGACACTCGGGCGCGGCGACACTCGGGCACGGCGACACTCGGGCGCGGCGACACTCGGGCACGGCGACACTCGGGCACGGCGATAGCCCAGTACGAGCGGGTCGTGCGGCACCGCGATCGGCGCGTCCATTCTCCGGTATTGCGACCAGGTGTTGCGACCAGGCGCTGAAGCTTCGCGGTCCAACCGCTAGACTGTCCCTATGGCGAAATGCGACGAGGGATACATTTGTGAAGTCTGCGGCAAAGACGTGGCCGCGATCACCGACAGCGACCTGTATCTGCGGTATGTCATCGGCATGGTTGATCCCGAGACACTTCACACCCTGCGGGAACGCCATCTCCGCTGTAACCCCGCACTCGGCCAATTCATCGTCGATGACGACTTCGAGGCGATTCGCTGCGACGGTCCATTTGACAAGCGCGAACTCGATCCCGAATTCGTGAAGCAGCGTGAAGAACTTGTCACACGGGGCTGGCAGCGGTTGCGGGAAGTTGTGAAGACCAAGTTGCCGATTGTTGAGTATCCGCTGGCTTGACAATCGAATCGGGCGGGAATCTATCGGGCTCCGAACCTCCCCAACCAGGAAGCTGTCGGCTAGAATAAGGCGTTTGCCGGCCGGCAGTGACGGAATTCCTTTGGACAACGAGCGAGACAGCCGCATGACGACAGCCACCCCACGGACGATGTTCCAGAAGATTTGGGACGACCATCTGGTCCATGACGAACCCGGAAAACAAGCGATTCTCTACGTCGACCTTCAGTTAGTCCACGAAGTGACCAGCGCCCAAGCCTTCGAAGGCCTGCGACTTGCGGGCCGCCAAGTCCGTCGCCCCGAGCGGACGATCGCCACCCCGGACCACAACATTCCCACCACCGACCGCGCGCTCCCCATCGCCGATCCGATCTCGAAGAAGCAGGTCGATACGCTGCGCGACAACTGTCGCGAGTTCGGCATCAAGCTGTACGACTTGAATGATGTGAGACAAGGCATCGTCCACGTCATCGGGCCCGAGTTAGGCTACACCCAGCCGGGCATGACTGTCGTCTGCGGCGATAGCCACACCGCGACGCACGGAGCTTTTGGTGCCTTGGCGTTCGGCATCGGAACCAGTGAAGTCGAGCATGTCCTCGCCACGCAGACATTGCTACAGAACTATCCCAAGACGCTGGAGCTTCGCGTCCACGGCACGCTGCCCCCTGGCGTGACCGCCAAGGACATCATTCTCTACTTGATCGGCCAGATCACGACGGACGGCGGCACGGGCTACGTGATCGAGTACACCGGCAGTGCGATCCAGGCGTTGAGCATGGAACAGCGGATGACGGTCTGTAACATGTCGATCGAAGCCGGCGCGCGGGCCGGCATGATCGCACCCGACCAGACGACCTTCGATTACCTGCGAGGACGAGAGTTCGCGCCGCGGGACTTCGACGCAGCCGTCGCCCGCTGGCAGCAACTGCCTTCTGATCCTGGCGCGACTTACGACAAGTCGCTGACTTTCTCGGCCGCCGACATCGCTCCCCAGATCACTTGGGGCACGAACCCCGGCCAGGTCATCCCGGTCAACGCCTCGATCCCGGACCCGGCGACGCTGGGCGACGAGACGGATCAGAAGACGGCGGCGCGGGCGCTGGAGTACATGAACTTGAAACCCGGTACCCCGTTCACCGAAGTGCAGCTCGACCGGGTCTTTATCGGCTCGTGTACCAATGCCCGCATCGAAGACCTCCGCGCGGCCGCCAGCGTCGCCAAGGGACATCGCGTTTCCAGCCAAGTCAGCGCGATGGTCGTTCCAGGTAGCGGTCAAGTCAAAGTACAAGCCGAAGCGGAAGGACTGGACAAGATCTTCAAAGAAGCTGGCTTTGATTGGCGTGAGGCCGGTTGCAGCATGTGCCTCGCCATGAACCCCGATAAACTCTCGCCCGGCGAGCGATGTGCCTCAACAAGCAACCGCAATTTCGAGGGCCGACAGGGCAAAGGCGGGCGTACCCATCTCGTCTCACCCGCGATGGCTGCCGCGGCCGCGATCGCCGGACACTTCGTCGACGTTCGTGAATGGGACTTCAAGTAGCCATTTGGTCATTGGTCATTCGGAATTGGACACATACACGATGGAACCCTTCACGACCCACACCGGCCTGGTCGCTTGCATGGACCGGGCGGCCGTCGATACCGACCAAATCATTCCCAAGCAGTTCCTGAAGCGAATCGAGCGAACCGGCTTCGGCCAGTTTCTGTTCTTCGATTGGCGATTCAACGAAGATGGCTCGGAGAAAACAGACTTCGAGTTGAACCAGCCGGCGGTGGCGGGTGCCTCGGTTTTGCTGGCGCGCCGCAACTTTGGCTGCGGTTCAAGTCGCGAGCATGCGGTTTGGGCTTTGGCCGACTATGGGATCAAGGTCGTCATCGCCCCGTCGTTCGCGGACATCTTCTACAACAACTGTTTCAAGAACTCGGTGCTGCCGATCAAGCTGAGTGAAGAAACTGTTGAACAGCTGTTCCAGCTCGCCGCGGAGCACCCACGTTACAAGCTTTCCGTTGATCTCGATGAGCAATCGGTGACGGATGAGCACGGCCTTGAATTGTCATTCGAAGTCGACGAATCGCGCAAGCACAACATGCTGCACGGTCTGGACGATATTGCGCTCACCTTGCTGCAAGCAGACAAGATCGCGGCGTTTGAAGCTCGACGTTCGGCGTAGGCCCGTTGGTTGCCAGTAACGCCGCAAGCACACTCACTGTTATCACATCAGTGAGTGTGCCACGCAGCCGTTACTTCAAGTCTTTCGTGTCGCGATCTGCCTTGCCGTTTGGCTTAGCTGCCAGCGGGGTTGTTATCCAAAATCGCGATCAGGCCGCCCGTCAATAAACCGCCGGCGACAGCACCGCGAATGGCGGGACCGTAGACCGCGCCGCCAGCACCCTTGCCGCCAGCACCCTTGCCGCCAGCACCCTTGCCGTCGTCACCCTTGCCGTCGTCACCCTTGCCGTCGTCACCCTTGGCGCGAACGACACTGCTGTCACCAATCATCAGCACACCGCTTTTCGCCGCCGGTGGGGCGGTGCGCTGTGCCCAAACTCGGTACACGCCGCCCGCGTGAGGCGATTCAAGCTGGTAAAGCCCGGGAGCGACGCCGGCGACTGCAAATTCGCCTTTGGCGTCAGTCATTGTGGCGGCAATCACCTTCCCACTCTTGAACAGCACGACTTGCGTCTTCGCTTGCGGCGTGCCGGTCGCGGTCAGGACTTGACCTCTCAAGACGCCATTTTCCTGCAGGGCAACGTCCGAAACGGCTGGACGGGACTGCTCGGCTGCTGTCGCGATGCTCGCCAGCAACACCAGTGATAAAGTAAGGCACATCTTCATATTACCGATTCTCCATAATCGAAAATGCGAAGTCGACTGGCCGGGAAGTCACAGTGGTTCGCAAACAAGACTTAAAAACGGAAACGCCAAATTGCACGACTGCGACTTCAAGCCACGATAGGTCGCCAAGTTTACTGATCGGCTCAAACCGAAGCACTTTCAAACAAATCCAGGCAAGATTTCGATATTTTTTAACGATCTACATATAAAACATGAGCGGATCGGGAAACATGAAGATTCTGGGTCTTCTAGGCAAACAGACTTCCGGTGGGATTGGGGTGTAAGGAGCATCGAGCGGCGGACGCCTGCTGCTGGCACGTCTCCCGCCGAGTCCACCAGTCCTTGGTGCGTCAGAACAACGGTCGTGGCGGGGGATTCGCAAAGCCGCGCACGATGCGGTCTCAACGTGTTGTCTGAGCGCGTTGGTTTGCCCGCCACGCAGACAAATACGCTGCAAACCCACCCCGAAGGGGAGGCGAGGCGTTGGGAAGAAGTTCTTGGATTGATTCTTCGAGCAACGAGTGGCCGGATGCCTGGAGCAGGGAGGCGGCTTGTGCCGCGACTGCCCCATCGTATCGGGCCAGTTCCAACCGCGATCGCGACAAGATGAACGTCGTGACGAGGCGTTGGCAGCTTCCACCGGTTGGACCAGAGTACGCCGCGAGTCCGCGAGTCGCGATCGCCATCCTCGATCGTCTGCTCACGAACGAGTTGTCCGTTCTCGAACAGCATTACTTTGCTCGCGCTGACCCAGTGCGGCCCGAGAACCCGCCGGTCCACAACGACGTCGTCGCCGGCGACCTGCGCCAAGTCACCCGACTGATAGCGGTCGTTCACTCGTATCTCGACGAGCAGGCCGTAACTGACCATGACGCTCCCTTTCACAAAACTCGCGACCGCTTGCTCGACGTCGATATTGGCGGGATCGCGATCGTCGCAGCGAATGTAGGTTCTCCCCTGCCCCACGAAGTGACGTCCGACGTCGTGCGCATCGCTGCTGCCGACCGGGGTGACGGAGTAGCCTCGATTCAACAGCGCCATCCAGTCGCGAAATAGCTGTAGCGCGTCGGTCTGTGTCGCGCCCGAGTTCACGACCTCCATCGCATTGAAGCCCATGTGCCATCCGGTGACATTCTCGCCGACGGCATCGTTGAACAATTTGGGGCTTGTTTTTCACGGTCGGCACGGATCACGAGAGCGATGTTCAAAGCCCCGGCCTGGCAGGGCCATCGTCCTTGAGAATCGACGACGCCCTCAACGCGAATCCCTGACGGCCCAAGAAACAAACGGACGCGTGGTGCTGAGAACTGACTGTGTAAGTCGTTGTCAGAACACCACGCGTCCGATGCGAGGGGGGGACCAACCGCTGATCTTGCTTATGCCAGCAGGTTGAGCCCACTGGCAGCCTGTCCGCTGGCACCAAAGCGGGCCGAGACGGACTGCAATCGGGATTGAGCGCTTCGCAGTTGGTTGCCGGTATTGCCGGGCCCGACGACACCGATCAACTTATCGAGCGCTCCATTACCGACTTTGGCAGCCACGTTGAACAGGCCGATCGAGCGCTGCGACAAGCCGCCTTGTCCCAGTGCGTCGATTTTGTTGATCACGACTCCGAGCTGACCACCCAGCCCACCGAGCTTGTCCTTCAAGATCGCGATCTGTTCGGTAGATTGCTCGGAGAGTGTTTTCAGTGCGGTTGTGACTTCATCCAGCTTATCAAGCAACGCCTTCGACTCGGCTTCGTGTTGAGTCTTGAGATCATTGAACTGATTGTTGAAGTCCGCTTTCAGATCTTTGACAGTATCACTAAGCTTCGAGTCGTTGTTGGAATCGACTTCTTTGATGACTTCCTTCAACTCCGTAATGGCTGTCGCGAGGTCACCCGAGACGTCGTTAACCTGACCGCCAAGCTGATTGCTGATGTCGTTCAGCTTGCTATCGACATCGTCGAATCGATCTTCGACGCTGTTGCCCAAGTCATCGATCTTCTGGTCGGTAGCGTCCAGCCGATCATCGACGGCATTACCTAGATCGTCGATCTTCTGATCAGTTTGGTCCAAACGATTGTCCACCGCGTTGCCCAAGTCGTCGATCTTTTGGTCGGTAGCGTCCAGCCGATCATCGACGGCATTGCCTAGATCGTCGATCTTCTTGTCCGTACTATCGAATCGATCGTTGACTTTGCCCTCGAGATCATCGACGCGAGAATCTATTTTCTTGCCGGCGTCGTCAATCCGCGAGTTGGTCTCTTTGACCCGCTCGTTGTTCTCGCTATCCCGCACGTCCAGCCGGTTGCCGAGATCTGCAACCTCCTTCGAGACACGGTCTACCTTGCCACCGACGTCGGACTTAAGACTGTCGAATTTCGACCCCAAGTCGTCGATCTTCTTACCGTTGGCGGTGACCTTTTCGCCTAGGGCATCCAACTTGGCGTTGTCGACACCCCCACCGGTCTGAACTACTTCACCAGAATCCGTCGGTGCCAAATTGCCAAGCTTGGTACCAACGTCATCGACAGCCGACGTAAACGCCGCTTCGAGTTGTTTCGTGAATTGCTCGTCGTCGAGACTGCCGCTCTTTTCGACGAGACCGTCCAACTTCTTTGTGGCGGCGTCTAGCTTGGTTTGGATATCGCGACGGTCATCGCTCGAAGTAGCTTGCTCGTTGGCAGCTTTACCAAGCTGCTCCAGTGCCTGCTTCGCGTCACTGACCGCTTGGCCGCGAACTTCGCCCAAGTCCTTTTCGGCGGCATTCAGTTTCAACAGCCGCACTCTGTCGACCGATCTCCCCTTGCTTTCAAATTCGATTTCGATTTCTCCGGAGGCCTGGAATTGCTCTCGGATATTTTCGGCAGTCTTTGACTTGGACTTGACGACGTCACGGCCGTCAGCCTCGATTTCAAGCTTAGTTCTGGCGTGCCTAGAGGACTCTCCCGCGAAGTCGACTTGTAGTTCATACGTGCCTTCGCTTACACGCAGCTCTTTGTCAACTTTGAACTTGTGTCTCGAGTCGCTACCGCTTTGCTCGAACACGACCTCTTCCGACGGCCGCGTCTTCTCGACATCGGAAGCATATTGCCCCTTGATCTGATCCAGTGCTGCACGTGCGTCCTTGACAGCTTGGTCGCTGCCCGACTTTGTGGAATCGCTGAGATTCAGCTGGTCTGCAAACGCACTGTTCTTGCGAGCTTCGTTGTTCGCATTCGCTTTAGAAGCACTGCCAGATTTGCCGTTTTGCTGAGCGTTGTTGCTGTTTTGAGCGCGAAGAACCTGCGAGGAGTTACCGCTGCGTGAGTTGAAGTATCCAGAAATAGCCGGCATGTCAGTGCTCCCCAAGTTGTTGATAGCGAGCGTGGTGCGCGCAGTCCGAGACCGCATCTGCACCTGATGTTCTCACTGTCCTGCTGCCCGATTGCGAGTGATTCAGCGAATGCTGAAGGAGAGAAGTGTTCAGTCTCCAATGAAACAAATAGGTCGATTTCCCTTCGAAGTCAAATAAACTCGGCAAGAATTGTTTCTCTCTCCGATCGCAACCCGGTAAGATCGTGGGCTGGAAAGCCTTTCCTTCTCATTGCCTCGAAAGCCGAGTTCCGCCCATGAAGATCCGCGAAGTCGCCACGTACCTGGTCGAAGTCCCGCAAAAGTACCCCATCGCACCCTATCAATCCCGCTACCGTGCCGCGTCGCGAACCGGAGCCTTGTTGATTCGTCTGGAGTGTGATGACGGAACCATTGGCTGGGGTGAGGTTCCGCAGCGCTATCTCGGCGAGCAGTTTACTGGAAACGAAGCCGCCGCGTTGCGTGGGCAACTGGTTGGACGAGACCCAACCGCGATCGCGGCGATGTATGCCGACTGGGGGCTCGATGGCGGCTACATTCAAAGTGGTGTCGAGATGGCGATGTGGGACATTCTCGGCAAGGTCTGCGGTCAGCCGCTGTATCTGCTGCTGGGTGGCATGGTTCGCGATCGCATCGAACTCGCCTGTTGCATGGGAATCCGTCCGCCGCACGAAGCTGCCGAGATCGCCAAGCTGTACGTCGAGATGGGATTCTCGACGCTGAAGACGAAGGCGGGCCGCGATCCGGAAGAAGATCTCTCCTTTGTAAAAGCAATTCGCGACGCAGTCGGCGACAAGCTGCATCTGCGGATCGATCCCAACACCGGTTACACGCCGGAGGTCACCGAGCAACTGGCAAAGGATTTGGAGCCCTACAACTTGCAGTACTTTGAACAGCCGATGCCGGCTGACTTGCTCGAAGATTCGGCCCGGATTCGCCAGACCACGACGACTCCACTGGCGTTAAACGAATCGGTGACAACACTCGAACGAGTCCGCCGCATCCTCGAACTCGACGCCGCCGCCGTCCTGCTACCTGATACGTATCAATGTGGCGGGCTGTGGATCTGCAAGCTGATCAGCGACCTGGCCGCCTCGGCGGGCGTGCCGTGCGTGATGCACTGTGCCCACGATCTGGGACCGAAGACCGCGGCGATGCTGCATCTGGTCGCATCGACGCCGAATTACTCCTTGGCAAACGACTGTACCTACTATGGACTGGAAGACGATGTGATCACCGACCCGTTCAAAATTGAGCGGGGACACATGCGGGTGCCGCAAGGTCCTGGTCTGGGAATCGATATCGATGTAGAAAAGGTGCATAAGTATCAAGTCTGAAGCCCTGTCCTTGCTGAATGACGAAAGGAATCTTTGATGTCTGAAGTGAAAGTCAATATCCGCGACAACGGCCCGCTGTTGGTGGAAGGTTCATTTAAGTTGCTGGATGCCGCCGGCAATGAAGTTCCGCTGCCCGCGAACAAGCCCGCGATTGCGCTGTGTCGCTGTGGCCATTCGGCGAACAAGCCGTTTTGTGACGGAGGCCACAAGTCCGCTGGATTCGAAAACGCCGTACGCGCCCCAAGCAGCTGACCCACCGTACATGTCAATCGACAAGTTTTCCCCAACACGTTGCTGCGGGAACTTGCCGTAAAGCGTTGTCACAATAGGGTGCTTCTAGCGGTTGTGCGACGGCCCTTTTAATGCGTGGGCCAGTTGTTACTTTGGAGGCTCTTGCACCCAGCCCGGATTATTCATGAACCGGTCAGCATTCTTCAAAACATACGTATTGGTATGAAGAGTTACGGCTATCTTGCCCAAAACACCGCGCAAATCAGCCGCCACGCGATAGCGTGCGGTTCTCTCGAAGTTCACGAGAACCGCAGGCTAGCGCCAAGCGGCTGATGAATAATCCGGGCTAGCAACGTGCTGCATCAGGAACCCCGTGAACAGGAAGTCGCCGCATGGACGACGCCACGCAAGTCGCCGGCCAGAAAAACCATTTCGCCGAAACGGAACTCGACGACGCCTCTCAACCCTTTGTGGGTCAGTGGAACCAATTGGTCAGCACGACCAATTGGGAAAAGGGACGAATCATCCTGGATTGGCGGGAAGCGTTGATCGAAGCACAGCTTCCGGCGGTGGAATACTCCGACGAAGCTTGGAGTCACCGAGTCGGCCACGTGACCGGCCAGCACGTTGGACGCTTGCGGCGCGTGTATCAACGGTTTGGCAATGTGTCCCAGCAGTACGACGGGCTGTTCTGGAGCCACTTCCAAGCCGCTCTCGATTGGGACGACGCCGAGATGTGGTTAGAGGGAGCAGTTCAGAACTCGTGGTCCGTGTCGCAGATGCGGCGCACGCGCTGGGAGACGTTGGGTGCCATTGAATCCGACCAACCGCGCGACGAGGACATTGTCGTCAGCGAGATGGATGAAGATGTCGAGCCGTCACTCGACCGTGCGGAGGACGGTGTCAAGTCGTCGACCAGCCGAGGCGACGGGCAAAGCTCGCCATGGCACGAAGGCCCCGACTTTGGCGACGAAGACGCGTCGGCCGATGCAAAAGGCGCGTCCAAAAAATCAGGAGCTTCGATCTACGCCGATGACGATACACGCGAGACGATCGAGTTTGTTCGTCCGTTCGAGAACCTCGGCGAGTTGCCGGTCGATTTGGCGGAAGCCTTCGACGCCTTCAAGCTGGCCATCTTGCATCACAAGCAAGAGAGCTGGGAACAGATCTCGCGCGATGATGTGCTCGCCAGTCTCGACGCGCTGAAAGAGCTAGCCCTCGCTCCCTCCGCGGATGATGCTGGGTTCTGATCGTGGAGATGACGTCGTGTGCTGTGTGCGCCGATTATGAACTGAATATCGAACACTGAACAAGGAATGTTGAAGGGTGAAGTGCGTCGGTGTTCCACTTCATCCTTCGACATTCCTTGTTCGATATTCATGATTTCTTCCCACGCTGGGGCTCGCGTTAGCCCACTCGATTTGCGACCCAGCGTCAAAGAGACCGGGCAGTGCGAATCATCTCGTTAAGAAATATCCGCCGGATGGCATCGTAGCCGCGATCGTTCGGGTCTTCGATGTTGTGGTAGTACCAATAATGCGGATCGTCCGCGCGGTAAGTGCTGCGCCAGAATTGCCGACAGTGCGAACCGTGTCCCAAAAACGTCGCGTGCAGCGGAACGAGATGCACGTTGTCGCGCTGGTCGGCACAGGCGTGGATGATCTGGTTGTACTGGGCGTGGATCGGCAGACCGTCCGGCCAATCCGGCAGAAACACACTCGGCGCGTCCCCCACGCCGTCGGTCGGGTCGTAAATGTCGGCCAGGAAGATCTGGCAACCGCCGGGAAAACGCTCGTCGAACAGATCGAGCATCGTGTTCAAGCGGTCGCGAAAGTTTTCGATCCAAGGCTGCGCTTGCTGCAGCGTCGCCCCGTACATCGCTCCTTCTTTCGGTGCCGACCGTCCATAGTTGTGAATCAGATCGTTCCCCCCGGTGGTCATCACAACAACACCGAGCGTCTCCTCGTCGTGCGGCTCAAGCCATTGTTTGAGCGTTTCGAGATGCTGCAGCGAGTTACTGCCAGAGATTGCGGCGTTCTGGGTTGTCAGATTCGGAAGCACCGCCGACAGGCAAAGGCCCTGCATTTCGGCAAACTCATCCGGCGGGTTACGAACCAAGCGATTGAAGTACGAGTGATCCGCCGACTTCGCTCCCAAACCGGCTGTTACGCTGTCACCGATGCCAAACAGCAGGACAGGCCGCGTCGTCCAAGTCTCCTGAAACGGCTCTGGCGATACGATCGGCCCCGCCGGCCCTTCACCAACCGGGCGCCATTGGCAGAAGACGATGTAGCCGACCGCTCCAGCGACTAAGATGCCTCCGACGGCCAGCAGCCAACCGAGTCTGCGTCGAGACGAATCTCCAGGTTTGGTTCTTTCGTGTCGCATTCGGCCACCAATTCAGAGCAAGGTCGAGATGCAGCCAGAATCTAATTGTCACACGCGTTAAGATCTGAGTCGCTAAGTGAACCCGCGACACATGTCCTCACCAGCAGAAGTATAACAGCCTTCCGAATTCGCGCATCGCCGGTGAACTGACTTTCAATTCTCCTGTCCCCAACGAGCTTGTCTCGTTGGAACATAAGATTTGTCAGTTAGAAACGAGCGATCTTTCCGCCGAGACCCCAACGGGCTTGTCCCGTTTGGTGAATGAGATGTGGTGCCGACAGCGGTCTGCCGATCGACGTGGCCGTGTCAGAATCTTATTCACCCACGAGGCAAGCTCGCGGGGGCCTTCGATTGTCAATATCGTGTTTCTAACTCGACAATCTTTGGTTCCAACGGGACGAGCCCGTTGGGGACCAAGGTGCAAGACAAAAGCCCGGTGATCTCACTGCCCGGCTTTGCACGATTGGACAGGGGCGCGGTAAAGTAGTGCCTGACGGTTTCGCGTGGCGGGCGAGTCGGCTGGTTGGTTGTGTCGTACAATGAACTTCCCGGTTTCCCGCTCGCCTGCTGCCTCTGTCGGTCTCCTGGAACAGAATTGTGAGATAACCCGCGCATGTCGGTTTCGATCCCCGATTTTTGGAAGTTGGTGCTGGAAAGCAAATTGCTGACCCGTGAACAGTGTCAACACTTGGCGACCAGTTACGGCAGTTCGCAAGGGGCGACAGCGGATGTCAACGCGCTGGCGCAATGGCTAGTCGCGCAGAACGTGTTGAGCCGTTATCAGGCTTCGATCCTGTTGGCGGGGCGACCAGGGCCGTTCGCTTATGGCGACTATAAGATCTATGACCGTGTCGAGAGCGGGCGATTGGCGGGCTGGTTCCGCGCGGTACATGCCGGCACGAACCATCCTGTCATGTTGAAGTTCCTGGCGGGAACCGCAGCACAAGATCCGCACCTGTGGGCCTACATTACCGGTACGCTGGCCGCGACAGCTCACCCGAACCTGGTCCGGTTTTACGAAGCGGTCGACTTGAAGTCGTACAAGTTTCTAGTCGCCGAAGACTTGCGCGGCGAGACGCTCGCCGAACGCATTCAAACATCAGGGGCTTTGCCAGCCGACGAGGCATCGCGAGTTTCCCAGCTCGCGGCAAATGCGTTAGCTCACCTGCACCAGCAAGGGCGTCCGCACGGTGATGTCCGGCCGCCGAACCTGTGGCTGGAAGCGACCGGCAACGTGAAGCTGATTTACGAGCCGGATGTGCCCGCAGCCGCTCCGAACTTGGCTCAGCCGGACGAAGCGTCAATCGCTAGGGCGGACTATCTTGCGCCGGAGTTCATGCAGGCGGGCAAAACGCCGGACCACTTGACCGACATCTATGCGCTCGGTTGCTCGCTGTACGAGTTAATCGCCGGCAAGCCACCATTCGCGGGTGGCACGGTCCCCGAGAAGATGCAGCGTCATGCGATGGAAGCGATCCAGCCGCTGGAAACATTTGGCGCTCCGCCGCCGGTTGGCCAGGCCGTGGCCTACATGATGGCAAAGAACCCCGCCATCCGCTATCAGCAGGCGGCGGCGGTTGTGGAACAACTCGGACAGTTCGTTGGTGCCGCACAAGCGAATTTCAAACCAGCCGCGGCAGCGGCGACGGCACAGAGCTACGAGAGGTCGCTGCAACAGAAACGGTCCACCATGCCGGCCACGACCGCCCGGCCCGTCGCCTCGCAGCCCCAAGCAGCCGCTCCCGTCGTCAAAGCTGCAGCGCCGGTCGCCATCGCTGCGCCGGTCGCAACCGCGGCTCCACCACGGAAGTCTGGAGGCTCCGCTTCGCTCGCGGCACCGCGAAAGGCGAAAGCCAAGGCGCGGCAGCAGAACAACCTCATCTTGATCTGTTCGGCAGGCGGCGTCGCTGTTTTGCTGCTGATCATCGGCTTGATCGTACTCTCGAACACGAACGGCAACACCGAGCCCGTTGTTCCCAAGGGCGGAGTCGCTTACGTCGCCCCTCCTCCCGTGCCAGTCGCCGTCGATACGCCCGACGAAAACGAAAAGATTAAGCTAAATGGTGGCGAGCCCGAGGCGGTGAGCGGCGACAGTGGCGGACAAGTCATCGAAGATGATGGCAAACTGCTGTGGGCATCACCCACGCAAGGGCCGCCGATCGAATTGAAGTATGTGCCCAGCAGCGCCCGTGTCTATCTGGTGGTGCGGGCGTCTGAAATGCTTTCCCGACCGGAGGGCGAGCGCGTGTTGAAAGCGCTGGGCCCGGACTTTGAATCAGCGCGGGCGGCCTGGGAAGCCGCGGCCGGAGTGAAATTGGCCGATGTCGAAACATTGACGATCGCGGTCTATCCGAACGATGGTCAAACGCTCAAATTCTGCTCGGTCGTCCAACTGCGCAGCCCGAACGGACAGGATGCATTGCTTTCCAAGTGGGGCAATCCACCGGCTGTTGCCGAACTTAGTGGTGTGTTTCAGAAGGGGGACGTCGCTTACTACATTCCGAGCGAAGGGAACGGCCAGACGTTTGTGATGGGGCCGCTGGAGCCGGAGATTCGCGAAGTCGCAACCGGCACTCCGCTGCCGCCGCTCCGTGAAATCGGGCAGTTGTTGAAGGTGTCCGATACCGATCGGCATGTTAACCTCCTCTTCGCCCGAGACTTCTTTCGCACCGATGGCAAGCTCTTGTTCGACGGCCAAAGGAAGAAGTCACTCGATCAACTCGAATGGTTCTTCGGCACGGGGCTGAAGGCCGGCATGGTCGGTTTGCACTTTGGCGAGCCGTTCTATTTTGAATTGCGAGCGCAGAATGATGTGACGGTTGATCCTGTCACCTTGGCGTCGAGCCTGCGGACGCGGGTTGATGAGATCCCGATGATGATGGAAGACTACCTGATCACCCTGAATCCTCCGCCCTATTGGGCTCGCGTCAAAGCGAGGATGCGCGATATGGTCAACGAGTTGCAGTTACAGACAAGGAGTGGCGTGGACGGCGATCAAGCCATGATCAACAGCGTGTTGCCGGGAGTCGCGGCCCACAATCTCGCCTTTGGCGGAGAGATGTTGTTGGCCCTCGCCCCAGGTGGCTCGTCGGCCATGACGGGCTCCGCCACCGCGGCCAAGCCGCTGCCTAAGACGATCGAAGAATTGCTCAATAGCCCTGTAACTCTGAGCTTCGGCAGCAATGACATGGTCATCGCCATGCAGGAGTTGGAGAGTGCCGTCAACCGAGACACCTACCAAGGTCTGCCGTTCGAATTCAAAGTCACGATCATGGGAACTCACTTGCAAATGGAAGGGATCACAAAAAACCAACGGATCAATGACTTTGACATGAAAAACGCCAAGCTATCGGACATCCTCACGTCGATGGTTCGCAAGGCAAATCCGGTGACCACGGTGAAAGATCCCTCCGAGATCGATCAAAGGCTAATTTGGGTGGTGGCTCCTGATCCCGATAATCCGTCGAACAAAATCGTCTTGATCACGACGCGCAAGTCCGCCGATGGGAAGTACGACTTGCCCGATGTATTTCGCCCGAAGTAGACGATGCGATAGAATAGTGACGTCAGGTGGCAAGCCAGAGCCGGAGCCGCGGAAAGCGGAGCCCAGGAAAGCGGAAGTCGCGTGGAACCGTTCTCAATTGCATGTACAACTTGCCAAGCTCGCTTGCGAGTACGAGATAAATCCGTCATTGGACAAATCCTGACTTGTCCCAAGTGCGGAAGCATGGTGTTGGTCGAGCCTGCTGCCGCCGGAGGCGAAACGCCTCAAAATGTCGAGACTGCAACGCGACCGGACGTGGAATCGGTTCACGATACGGATTCGTCGGAGAACGCTGTCAGCACCCGTGCGGAGTTTGACGAGGCCGCCAGCCCGTTCGACAAGCCTCGCGGAGTGCCCGCGTCCGCCACACCCGATCTTACGGAAACCGTCGAAGATCTCTCGGTCCAAGCGGTATCGAAGCCCGCCGCCCACGTCGACGGCATCGAAGCCGAAGGCGATCGTGTTTGGCGAGATGATCCGGAAGAGTTCGACGAGCCGCACGAGGCAGCTTCATCGCATCTGTCGCCACCGCCGCGTCCTGCTTCCGACGAAGTGTTGCTTCCCAACGCCGACTGGACCTCAGCATCGACGGCTCAATGGCGCAACCGCGTGTTGTTGGGGATGGCCGCAGTCGTCGGAGTTGTTCTGGCCGTGGTGCTGTTCGTCATGTTCAGTGGGAGTAGCGAGTCGCCAACGGCCGCATCGCTCGCCGTGGAGTCCGACCTGCCGGCGAGTTCTACGGCCGATTCCAGCGCCGTGTCCGATCCGTCAGCGTCCCATGTCGAGACCGTTGCGGACGATGCTGGTTCAGTCGTAGCGCCTCGCGACGGCACGACGGCAGGTTCCACCGAGCCGCCGATCGAACAGCCCGCCGAAGTGCCAGCGCCCGACGCGGCGAATCCCCCGCCCGCACCGAGCGGCGACGATCCTGAGACGGCCGTCCCGCCAGCCGACGAGCCGCCAGGTCTCTCACCCAAGGAGCCAATGACAGATGCAACGGCAACTGGTGGCGAGCCGAGCGCGTTATCCGAGACGTTTCGCGAGTTCGGCGCGTTGTTGGAAGAAACGAATGAGCCGACGAGTCCGAGGCCGGCGGTTGATACCGAGTTGCCGCCGCTGCCAGAGGCTGGTGAAGCGGACGAAGACCCTGTCGTTCGACGCACCGGACCGCGCGTTGTCGCACTCCATGATCGCTTGAACGATACCATCGTACAAATCGAATTTGACGGCGTGCCGTTATCAGACTTCTTGCGGTTTGTTTCCGATTACAGCACGATTCCGATCACGCTCGACGCGGACATCCTGCAGTGGGTACGAGTTTCGCCGAATACAGCAGTCACCCTCAATGCCTCCAACACGACGGTCGCCGACGTGTTGAATCAAGGATTGGCGCCCTTGGGGCTCGAACATCGCATCGAGGCGGACCAGCTATTCATTACTCGCCGACCAAAAGAGGAAACTGGGATCAGGACCGTTACATTCAAGGTCGAGGATTTGGTCGGCGATGACGCGAATCAACTTCAGCAACTGGGCACTTGGATCATGGACTTCGTCGAACCAGACTCTTGGTCGAGTCGCGGTGGGATTGGAGCGATTTCGTTTCGGGGAAGCGAGTTGGTGATCGAGCAATCCGAAACGGTCCAATTCGAGATTCTGGGGTTTTGCGAGAAGCTTCGCGTCGCTCGCGGGCTCAAGACGCGAAGCCCCTACGACGCCGCGATGTTTCGACTGGAGACGCGCGGCGAACGGGCTCGCGGGATGCTCGCGCAGTCGATTACGCTGACTTATATTCGGCCCGCTCCGCTGCCACGGATCGCGGCTCGGATCGCGGAGACCGCGAAGCTGCACATTCTTATCGACTGGCGTGCGCTGGCGGAGGCTGGATGGAGTCCCGACGCGGAAGTCCGCTTCTCGGTGGCTGACCAGCCGTTGGCAAAGGCCTTGGCGACACTCCTGGAGCCGATGGACTTGGCGTATCGGGTCGTCGACGAATCCACGTTACAAGTCACGACGCCCGCCGTGGTGGATTCGCGATTGGAGATCGAGTTTTATCGCGTCACGAATCTCAATGGCGACGCAGCGCAGATTGTGCAAGCAGCCCGCGATGCCTTAGGGACGGCAAATTTCAGGGACTTTGGCGGAAGCGGTCAGTTAGTGTTCGACGAGCCAAGCCACTGTCTGCTGGCTTGTCTGAGCCAAACGCGGCTGATTGAATTGCAAGCATGGCTTGCCGCGCAGTAGGGCGCAGCGACATGCGTCCACGAGATGTGTTCTTACGAACATGCCGGTTCGGCCAGGCTGGCGGCGGCCGCTTCGATCGGAATGTCGTGCCGTTGGCGTTCGAGAAAGAAGCTGACCCGCGAGTAGCCGCAGCTTCCAAGCAACTGTAACGCTTCGCCGAACCGATCCGCGACGCGAGCTGGCTCGTGTGCATCCGCGCCGATGCAGACAGGAATCTGACGCGCCGCCATCTCGACGAGCATCTCGGGGAACGGGTTCATTTCGGCAATCAGTTTATTGGCACCTGACGTGTTCAGCTCCATGGCCATGCCGGTCGCGGCGATCCGGTCGAGCGAGTGTCGAATATCATCCATGATTCGTGACGGCTGCCAATCGTCCGGCGTCATGTTCTTGATCAAGTCAGGATGGGCGAGGCAATCAAACAGTCCTGTTTCCGCTGCGTCCAGAGAACCTGACATAGCCCACAAGTTCATTGGGAATTTTGGGAATTCTTG
>JAQBZB010000008.1 GCA_027622275.1 Planctomycetota bacterium
ATCGCCCCGCTCCCAATTCGCCCTCCAGGAATTAGTTTGTCCACAGTTTGTGAGCAAGGCGTACCGCGATGCCGACCGTCACTTGTCCTAACCAAGAGTGCGAGAAGTCGTATCAGGTGAGCGAGGAGAGCTTGGGGGGCCGCGCGCGATGCAAGGCGTGTGGATCGGTCATCGAGTTGAAGTGGAGTGGCGGCGAATCGGATGCCTGGCCGACGCCCGGCAGATCTTCCGGGTCGACTCCCGCGGAAACGTCACAACCGGTCGACACCAACGCAGCTGCCCCCAAAACACCCGGCCAGTCGCAGATCCCCGAGACGCTTGGCAGGTTTCAGATCAAGTCCCTGCTGGGGGCCGGTGCGTTTGGCACGGTCTATCGGGCTTACGATCCCGTGCTGGAACGCGAGGTGGCGCTGAAGGTGCCGCAAGCGTCGATGGTGGGCAACGAGGAAGCCGCCGCCCGGTTCTTGCGCGAGGCCAAGGCGGCCGCGCAGTTGACGCATCCCAACATTGTACCGGTCTTCGATGCAGGTTCGGACGGGGCGCACATCTTTATCGCGTCGAAGTTCATCGAAGGGCAAACACTAGATGCCGCGCTTGACGAAGGTCGTATCGATCACCAGCAAGCGGCGGCGATTCTGCGTCAGTTGGCCGATGCGTTGGCTTACGCGCACAACCAAGGTGTTATCCACCGCGACATCAAACCGTCCAACATCATGCTGGACCAGCAGGGCCAGCCGCACGTGATGGACTTCGGCTTGGCTCGCCTGTCGGACGAGCAACAGAAGCTGACGCTCGATGGTTCACTCTTGGGAACACCCGCTTACATGTCGCCCGAGCAGGCCGGTGAACCGGGATTGGAAGTGGGACCGGCGAGCGATCAATACAGTCTAGGTGTTGTGTTGTACGAGTTGCTTTGCCACCAGAAACCTTTCTCTGGGCCACTGGCGTCGTTGATCTATCAGATCCGCAAGGAGGAGCCGCCAGCGCCACGAACAATTCGCTCAGCGATTCCTAGGGATCTGGAAATCATCTGTTTGAAAGCCATGGCGAAGGAATCGGACAAGCGGTACGTCAACTGCCATGAATTCGCCGAAGATTTGCAGCGCTGGCTTCAAGATCAACCGATACTTGCTCGTCGTGCCTCAGTGGCGGAACGGCTGCAGCGCTGGTGCCGTCGCAATCCGGTGTCCGCAGCGTTATGTGCCCTCTCACTTTCGCTGTTGATCGCTGTGGCGATCACTGCGGGCGCGGGCTACTTCGCTACTCGAGCGGCGCTGGTCAAAGCCGATTCTGAGCGAGATAAGGCCAAAACTGCGGAGTCAGAAGCGATGGCGGCGTTACACGCGTCGGAACGCAGTCGCTATTTCACTCAAATCGCTCTGGCAGACCGCGAATGGCAGACTGCAAATACCGCAGAAGCTGAAAAACTGCTCCACGAAGCGCCGCCGGAATATCGCAACCTGGAGTGGTATTACCTGCAGCATCTGTGTCGTCCAAACGTCGTGACCATCGAAGGGCATGCCGGCAGATCAGTATTCGGCGTGGCATTCAGTCCCGACGGCAAGCACGTAGCGACCGCTGGTGAGGATGGTACGGCCGTCATTTGGAATAGCGAGACCGGCGAATTGCAGCGAACACTCAGTGGGCACGTCGGCACCGTCTGGTCGGTCGCCTACAGCCACGACGGGACTCTGATCGCTACCGCCGGCCACGACAAGACCGTGCGTTTATGGAATTCCTCGACCGGGGAATCTTTGAAAGTCATGAACGGCCACAGGGCGACCGTCACAGCAGTGGCATTCAATCCGAACTCAACCCAGGTCGTTTCTGTAGCTGGTAACTGGCCTCCGCGACCACCGGGGGAAGTACTCATCTGGGATGTGTCATCCGGCATGATCTCGAAGGAACTCACTCGCCAGATCCCGGCAGCGTGGCGCGTCGCGTGGAGTCCGGATGGTGCGCTGATCGCGGTCTCCAGGGGAGTTCAGAGACAATCAGCCGTCGATATCTGGAGTACGAAAACCGGCAGGACGCTGAAAACTCTGCCCCAGCCCCTTCGCGCGACGGAGGTCGCGTTCAATCACGATAGCAGCTCGCTCGCTTGCGCGAATATTTCAGGTACCGTCGAAGTCTGGAATGTGAGCAACTGGAGCCGGCGGTTCGAATACAACGGCCATGGTAGTGGGATTGAAGGAGTCTCATTCAGCCCCGACGGGAGGTATCTTGCGGCAACCACCGAACGAATGACTGTGAGAATGATTGATGTCAACACAGGGCTTGAGGTCAAAGCGTTTAAGGGCCATGCCTCGTCGGCACATGCAGTTGCCTTCTGTCCCGACGGGGAGCGGCTTGTTTCGACCGATCGCAGCGGCACGGCCAAGATCTGGAAAGTCCAGACCCAGTACGAATCACGAACACTGGATGATGCCGGTGCAGATCAGTTGAGTGTTGCCTACAGCCCGACCGGAGGTCTGCTCGCAACAGGTGGCAGGAACGGAATTGTAACCATTAGAGACAGTTCGACCGGCGAGGTGATACGTGTGCTGGAAGGACAAGGCGGCGAAGTCCGCGGTCTGGCGTTTGACCCGGCTGGCAAACGCCTAGTCAGCGGGGCGAGTGATCGGTCTGTGCGTATCTGGGATGTTGCCACCGGCACGCAGCAGCACAAACTGACGGGCCACAATGACGGAATCTGGGCCGTTACTTTCAGCCCGGATGGCCGCACCGTGGCATCGGCGGGCTTTGTGAATGACCGGACGATCAGAACCTGGGACGCAGAAACGGGGAAGCCGTTGAAGACACTCAAGGGTCACACGAGCATCGTCTACGATGTCGTCTACACACCTGACGGGAAACAGATCGTCAGTGCAGGAAACGATAAGACGGTTCGGCTGTGGGACGCGGAAACGGGCGAACTACTACGAACGATCGCAGTCCATGTGGCCCCCGTGAATGGAGTTGCCTGTAGTCCAGATGGAAAGCTGATTGCGGCGGCAATCGGTGATAACTCACCAGGCGGACAAGACTCTCTGGTCGTGTTATACGACGCAACTTCAGGCGTTCGGCTACGCGTTCTCATGGGGCATGTTGGAAGCGTTCGAGAGGTCGCGTTCAACGCTGATGGCACCCGGCTGATTTCTGCCAGCTTTGGCGCCGTGCGTATTTGGGAGCCGACGGACGGTCGCACGGTTCTCACCTGGCGTGCCAACCATCGCGATCTCATGTCGGACATTTGCATTCGGCCCGATGGCCAACAACTCGCGACCGCCGGTGGAGATGTGAAATTATGGGATGCACCAATCGTCACCGATGAATGAACCGGAACATCCCATCTTGCTGGACGAGCAAGCGGGCGGGCGCTCGCAACGATTCTGTTCCCGGATGGAACCTTCCTATGTCGAACTTCGAATAATTGTCATTCGGCTCGAAAGATTATGACCGGAAATGAAGAAGCAATTGTGTTAGAATCCTGCTCTTACGAGTCACGCACGACTGATCCGGTGAGTTGACTAAACCACTGATGCTTTGCGAGGCGTACCGAGATGCCAACGGTCATCTGTCCGAACGACCAGTGTGGGAAATCGTACAACGTGAGCGACGAGAGCTTGGGCGGCCGCGCGCGATGCAAGACTTGTGGATCGGTCATCGAGTTGACATGGGGTGGTGACGAATCGGAGGTGTCCGATCACAGTGCCGATGGTGCCAGCAGCAAATCCACCGGATCGACTCACTCGGAAGCCCGACAGCTAAACGAGACCGAGGCAGACGTCCCCAAAGCGTCTGGCCGGTCACAGATCCCTGAGACGCTGGGCCGGTTCCAGATTCGATCCGTACTGGGGGCCGGTACGTTTGGCACCGTCTATCGCGCCTACGATCCGCAGCTGGATCGCGAAGTGGCCTTGAAGGTGCCTAACACCGGCGTGCTCCGAACGGAAGAAGAGGCCGAACGTTTTCTCCGCGAGGCGCGCGCGGCTGCGTCACTTCGCCATCCGAATATCTGTCCCGTCCATGAGGCGTACGAGCAAGACGGCCGGGTTTGCATCGTGATGGCCTTTATCTCTGGCAAGACGCTCACGTCGCTGATCAACCCGGACAAGCCGCTCGGCGAACGCCAAGCCGCCTTGCTCATTCACAAACTGGCCCAAGCCCTTGATCTGGCGCATAAGAAGGGAGTCATTCATCGCGACCTGAAACCGGGCAATATCATGTTCGACCAGGAACATCGCGAGCCGGTCATCATGGACTTCGGCCTGGCACGGCGTTCCTCCGATTCCCAAATGACACAGATGGGCCAAATCCTGGGCACGCCTGCCTACATGTCACCCGAGCAAGCCATGGGACAAACCGAATCCATCGGCCCGGCTTCGGACGTGTACAGCCTGGGAGTGATTTTCTACGAGCTGTTGTGCTGCGCGCGGCCGTTCCCTGGTGCCGCCGAGCAAGTGCGGGCCGCCCACTATCTGAAGACGGAAGCCGCGCCGCCATCGACGCACCGGCCCGGGATCAACGCGACGCTGGAAGCGATCTGCCTGAAGGCCATGTCTTGCAAGATCGAAGACCGGTCGTCGATGGCCGAGCTGGCCGAAGCGCTGACACACTATGTGCCCGGCGCGCAGCCATCGGCTGATGTTCTCCCTCCGGTGCAGATACCAGAGAACCGATCAACGGAAACTGCCGCAGCGCCCAAGGAGGCAGGCTTGTCGGCGCTGTTCGCTGTCGCCGCCGCTGACAAAAAGCCTGCCGCTGTCAAGACGAAGCATGTGAGACATCGCAAGCAATCGTCATCCCGCAAGAGCTTTTGGCGATCCCTGCCGCCCAGCGGCAAATGGGTTGCTGGTGCCGGAGCGGCCGCGTTGCTGATCTGGCTTGGTGTCGTCTTGTTCATTCAGACTGGCGAGGGATTGGTCAAGATCGAGATTCTCTCGGACGACGTGGAAGTCACGTTCCAAAACGAAACGATCACACTTGCCGACGGCACGCAAGAGTACAATGTCAAACCCGGTGACCACACCCTGCACATCAAGTCCGGCAACGCCGAGTTCGACACCGACAAGTTCACACTCACCAAGGGCAACAACCCAACGGTTACCGTCGAACTCGTGAAGAACGAAATCGTGGCGAAGGCGGGCGATAAGCAGATTGCGCGACATGCCGTGCCGACGGTACAACCACCAACACCCGAGAACGCGTCGGCAGGGGTACCGGCACTGACGAGCAAAGCCGCCGACTCGCCGCAACCGGCGGCGGTGCCGGAAGAGGCGGCGGCCCTTCCCGGGACCGCCCAACCTGCATGGAGCGACGAATGGGCGCTCTCAAGACCGTTCGGACGGTCCCAATGGACGGTTTTGGAAGACGGCGTACTGGAAGGTAGCGGCGCTGGATGGCTAGCGACGAAACAAGACTATTCGGATTTTGAAATCTCATTGGAATATCAACTCTCCGATGGCGGTAACAGCGGCATCTTCGTGCGTGCGACGCCAACCGGTGACACCAAGGGGAGCGAGTTTCTGGAGATTCAGCTCCTGGACGACAACGACTCGAAGAATCGTCGCTCCGGACCCACTGGCCAGACCGGTTCGCTGTGGAATATTGCCGCACGGAAACAGGCATTGAACACGGTGCCCGGTCAATGGCACACGTTGCTGGTGCGAGCCGTCGGGCCGCGCATCCAAGTCGAGCATGACGGCGCCGAGGCACTCGACGTGAATCTGGATAGCGTCTCGATCCCCGCCAAGGTCAAACGCCAATCAAGTGGCCGCATCGGCTTGCAATCGTATCCCATCACGACAGTTCGTTTCCGTAACATCGTGATTCGTGATCTGACAAGTACAAGCGGTGTTAATCCGAATCCGCAAGCGCCGCTCGAAACGACCGCGCAGACCGTTTTCCCGGGCTCGCAATCGCTGTTCAACGGTACGGACCTGACGGGTTGGACTCCCATGAGTACGTCGGGCAACGATGACGACGTTCACCAGCCGACGACGGGTGGTTGGCAGGCCGGCGACTCAGAACTGCTTTGCAACTGGTTACGTAGCAGCTGGCTAAAGTCCTCACGGCAGTATGGCGATTTCGAATTGCAGCTTGAGTACAAGTTGCTACCCGGCGGAAACAGCGGGGTCTATATCCGTTCGCCCGGACTGGGGCACCTCTCTCGAACTGGCATCGAAGTCCAGCTCTTGGACGACGACTCGCCGAGCTTCCGCAATACTGCCGCCGACAAACGCACCGGTGCGCTGTGGGGCATCGCCGCTCCCACAGTCAGGGTGCCGCAACCCGCCGGCCAGTGGCACTTGATCGCGATTCGCTGTGAGCGGCCGCGGATTCAAGTCCACCTCGATGGCACCGAGATCGTTGACGCCGATGCCACCAAGAACTTGGCCCTTCAAGGCCGGCCTCGTTCTGGTTATATCGGCTTGACGAATTGGCACGGCGAAGCATTTGGAACCTCGTTCCGCAACATCCGCATCAAGGAGTTGGAGCGCGTCTCCGAACCCGCCGCTGCAAGCGGAGTTAATCCCGATCCGCAACCGCCGTCCGCATCCGTGCCTTCTCCTGCCTCAAACCTCAGCGATCTGGAGAACAAGATCTTTCCGTCGCTGGTCCGTGTCAAAGTGGCCGGAGATAACCGGATGCCGCTTGGGGTCGTTACGGAGTCAGGTGTATGTACCATCATGCCGGGATCTTTTACGAGCGTCGAACTCGAGACGCTCGACGGAAAGCGGAAGTTTGCCGGCACCGTGCGTTCGCGCTCACCGTCTCCCTTTTGCTGGATTGATTCCACCGATCTGGACCTGCGTCCGGCAGCAAGCGCCAAAACCGGAACGGCCAGCCAACTGCAAGATGCGTTCGTGGCCCTGCACCTCGACGGCGCGACGAAGCTCTACGCCGGCAAGATCGAAGCGAGCGGAGCCTTTTGGGCACCCGTCGAGGTTGCGCCACAACAAGGCGGTATCGTGGGCATTGGACCGATCTTCGCGGCCGATGGAACCTGCCTCGGCCTGAGTCTGAGATCTGATCGCGACAAACCAATCGCTATCTATCCGCTGAAAATGGAATAACTCACCTATTATGCCAGCAAAAGTGCTACTGGAAGTGACGTCGGGTCCGATCAAGGGAAAGGTGTTTCCCTTTGAATCGCACGATACTTTTCTGTTCGGCCGACATGGAACGTGCCATGCTCAGATTCCGCGCGATGGTTTCGTGTCGCGGCATCACTTCATTCTCGAAGTGAATCCGCCGGACGCTCGGTTGCGCGATCTCGGCAGTCTGGGCGGCACCTATGTGAATGGCACCAAGTACGGGGGACGTGCGGTCGATAAGGCACCGGGGGATGCAACCGGACGGCAATTCGCCAATGTTGACTTATCTGACGGTGATATCATTGCGGTCGGCAAGACAACGCTGCGAGTCAAGATTGAGGCACCGCTGCAATGCTGCCAGTGTGGCACCGAGATCCTCGAAGACAGGGTGAAAGCCGAGTGGATGCCGGGCAGCTTTATGTGTCGTAACTGCCGTGGTCAGTTATCAACGGATGCGCAGTCCTTTCCACCGCGCCCTGTTACTGTTCGTGAAGCCCCTCGTTGCGACCAATGCGGGCAAGATGTATCGAAAGAGGTGGGCAGCCGAACGAGCGACAATTACGTGTGTCAGGAATGCCGAAAGCGGCTGCTCTCCGAGAGCGGCGGGCTGCGGCGTCTGATGCAGGACGCGGCCAAGACCATCCAGCGCGACCAGCAACCGCTTATTTCCGGTTACGAACTTGGCGAAGTGCTTGGCAAAGGTGGCATGGGGCTTGTCTACAAGGCGACACGAAGAAGTGATGGACAGACCGTGGCGATCAAAATGATGTTGCCCGCGGTCGCCGTCAACGAGGCATCGCGAGAAGTGTTTCAACGCGAGATCGGAGTGACCGACTGCTTGGATCACGCAAACATTGTCAAGCTGTTCGAGCATGGAGATGGAAACGGCGTGTTCTATTTCGTCTGCGAGTTCTGCAAAGGCGGGAGCTTGGACCAATTGATGCGCCGTCAAGGCGGCAGGGTAACGCTGAAAATGTCCGCGCCGATCATGAAGCAGTGCCTCAATGGATTGGAATACGCCCATTCCGAAGGGATCGTGCATCGGGATCTCAAGCCCCAAAACATTCTCCTGTATCAGAGCGATAAGAAATGGACCGCCAAGGTCGCCGACTTTGGCTTGGCGAAAAGTTTCGAGACTGCGGGTCTGTCGGGAATGACAGCCACACGATCGGTCGGCGGAACGTTCCACTTCATGCCCCGCGAGCAACTGACCGACTTCAAGTATGTGAAGCCGGTCAGTGACATCTGGAGCATCGCAGCGGCGTTCTACAACGTTCTCACTGGGCAGTATCCACGAAACTTGACCAAGGACCGCGATCCGATCGAGGTGATCCTCCACGACGAGGCGATTCCGATTCGCGACCGCTGTGCGGAGATACCGAGGGCTGTGGCCGAAGTGCTTGACCGGGCGTTGTCATCCGACACGGCGGTCCGCTTTCAAAGCGCCGCGGAATTCAAACGAGCACTCGACGAGGCACTGTAATCCCATGACTGCCGCACCATTTGCCGCCTTGAGCGATGTGGGCCGTGTTCGTGCCGGGAACGAAGATCGCTGGTTCGCCGATGCTGAAAAGCAAATCTACGTTGTTTCCGACGGCATGGGAGGGCAGGCAGCTGGCGAAGTGGCGTCGCGAATAGTCGTCGAGATTCTTCCAGGCCGACTGCAAAAGGTATTGGACCATGGCGAGGATCTGCGGCAACCGGTCGTCGTGGAGCGGATCGTCGACACCATCGCGAAGCTCAGCCATGACATCCGTGCCGAGAGTGCGAATCAACCAGGCCTCTCAGGAATGGGAGCGACGCTCGTGTTGGCAGTCATCCGGGGCAAGTGTGCTTTGATCGTTCATCTGGGCGACAGTCGGGCATACCTGCTCCGCGATAATAAACTCCAACAGCTGACGCGTGACCACACGGTCGCCCAGGCCCTCGTCAACGCGGGTGCAGTGGAAGAGTCCGAGGCAGCGAATCATCCTGCCGGTAGTCCCCTGGCTCGTTTCGTTGGCATGGACGGCACCGCCCGTCCGGAAGCGAGCGTGATCGACATTCATGATGCCGATCGGCTACTGCTGTGTACCGATGGATTAACGGGGCTGCTGTCACGCGAAGAGATTCGGGACATCCTGAGCCAAGAGGCCCAGAACACCCGCGCTTGCCAGCGGCTGATCGACGTGGCGAACAAGCACGGAGGCAAGGATAATATCACAGCATTGATCGTCGACGTTGTGTAAGCGACCGTTCGAGGAATTATAGTCGCCTTTCGCTCCGCGGCTGTGAAAAAATCAGCCGCTGGGCGCTAGCCCGCGGTTTCCCCGCAGGAACCGGACGCTAGCGCGTACCGGCTGATTTTACGGAGCGAAAGGCGACTATGCGATCAGAATTCCTTTGCTGCCTTGAGGTGCTTATGAAATCGTGGTTGATCGGCGGAGCCTCTGAGTGCGATCTGATCGTCGACGTTGACGTCGTATCCGCTCATCATTGCCGCCTGACACAAGCATCCGACGGATTCTATGTGGAGGATCTCGGCTCGACGAACGGCACCTTCGTGAATGGCGAGCGGTTGGCGGGCAAAGTTCGGATCTCACTGGCCGACAGTGTGACGTTGGGCCGTGATATAAAAATGCCCTGGCCGGAAGTAGCACTTCGGACGATTGCTCCCGACTCTGCGGCGCAAAAGATACCGACGGCGCAGCAGGTGCTCACCATCGGACGCGCGCCCGATTGCGACCTGGTGGTCGATAGCCCCTCGGTATCCAACCTTCATGCTCGCTTATTTGTCCGCGCCGAGAACACGCTGCTTGAGGATCTCAGTTCCGACAACGGAACCTACGTTGACGGACGCAAGATCACTCGAGCCTTGCTCTCCAAGTCATCGTCGGTACGTCTGGGAGATTACGACGTCCCACCGAGCCTGATCAACAAATACTTGCCCGCAGGCCCCGTCGACTCCTCTTCCGGAGCAACGGAATAAGCTCCCCACTTACCGCTCCTCCGTTCGCTTCAGAACTTCTGTCGACGCTAGGTTAACGTCGTGTCCGAGCCCAGCAATGTAGTTGCCTGCATCGGCCAGAGCTTGGCTGCCGGACACAATCCCGAGCCGCGACGACGGCAGATACATTCGTTCCAGCCGTCATAACTCGATTCAAGTGACCGCGTAACCGCTACGATCTCATCGCGGTTGTGCCACGCCTAAGTAATGCGTCGATCAAGTTAAAGCGGCTCACGCGATACCGCTCGCGGTTGAAAAATGGCACTGTCACAAAACCTGTACGATGGCCTTCCGAGGCCGTCGATCGGTTCACAACGGCCTTGGAAGGCCATCGTACAAAAGCGTCAACGCCATCCGCTCGCGAGTACGGACAGGAACGATAGGCTCAGCAGGAAAGGACGCAATCATGTGGCGAGCATTCTTTGGAGCAATTGGCGCGGCGTTGTTGATCTTGGGAGGCGAATGCCTCGTTGTGGAAAAAGCCGTTTTCGCGAGTTCGCCGAAGAAAGACGCTGCTCCGACAAGTCCATTCGATGAACCTCACGCCCTGCGACCGCCGGCAAATCGCGAGTTGCGACCGCCCGAATGGGCACCTTGGAGCCTGCTGTCCGCGGGTGCCGTGATCATGCTTTACACATTTACAGTCAAACGCGACAGCCACTAGTTGGCAAAAAAACCGGCTCGACCAATTGGGCCGAGCCGGCTTGATTACTCTTTCATAACGCTGGCGATCACTCTTCGAATCGTTTGTAGTATTCGCGGACGTGATCTTGCTGTTCTTTTGGCAAGCGTTGGTCGCTGAGCGGATCGGAGTCGTTCTTGACCGCGCTCAGAATCTCTTGCTTGACGCTCTCCAGACTCTGCCCTGCTTTATTCGGGCCGATAGCATCTCCCACCCGAACGGCCTCGCCAGCCTGCGGATTGCCGCGCACTTTGGATTCATAGACGCCAGTGTCGGTTTCCTGCTCCGGGCGATATCCCTCACCCTGGCCTTCACCCAAACCGTTGCCGTAACCGAACTGATCGCGACCCATTCCTGACTGACCAAACTGGTCAGAACCTTGGCAGCTCTGTCATCCAGCCCCTGCACATTCTTCGCAGTTCATGGCATTCTTGGCATCGCCGATCTCGTCCATCATCTCGTCTAGCGACGCCAACTGCTGCATCTCGGACTGCATCTCTTGCAGCTGATCGGAGAATTCGGAAAGCTGTGACTGTGCCGATTCCATGTCGCCGTTTTGCATCGCTTCAGAAGCTTGCCCGAGCTTGTCGGCCATTTGGTCCAACTGCTGCATCTGCCGGTCTTGTTGTTGCAACTGATCGAGCTTTCGCTGCAGCTTGCCAGCCCCTTCCATATCGCCTTCCGCCACCTTTTGCCGGATTTGGCGTTCCAATTCGGCCTTCGCTTCGCGCTGGGCGTCCGCCATCTCTTGCATCTTCTGCTGCATTTGTTGCAACTGCTGAGCGAGTTGCTGCTTGTCCTGCTCGTTCAAATCGCCCTTTTCCATCTTGTCTTGCAACTGCTTCAACTGCTCGATCGCCTTTTCGAAGTTGCCTTCCTTCATGGCGTCGGCGATCTTGTCGGCGGGGCCTTGCTCGATGTTCTTCAAGCCCTCGAATTGCTTCTGCATTTTCTCGGGGTCACCAAGATCCTTGCGGCGCTGTTCTAATTCCTTCGCCAGGTCGTTGATCTTTACCAGCGCCTTCTTGCGGTCGACACTGCCGTCTTTCGACATCTCGTCGAGACCTTGGTGCAGCTTCTTAAAAATCTGTTCCGCGTCCTTGAGGCCACTCTCTTCGACGCGTTTTTGCTTTTCGGCGAGACGGTTTTTCAGTTCTTGAGCCGATCGTTTGACCTGTTCGCGAATCGCGGCACTGTCGCTTGACGCCGCCTTCACCTTGTCTTGCGCATCGGGAACCAGCACCAACGCGAACGCGACGAGCGCGGGGAGGACCGGCAACAGGGCTCGCGCGTTGATCGAGATGCCGAACTTCTCACGGACTTCCAGCGATTCGACGCGCCGCGCGGCGTCGTTCAACAACGCTTTCCCAGCTTCTGTTTCCAAGTCTTCCTGTTGAAGCGAGAGCGCGCTCGACACGCGCTCCTTCAGTCCGAATCGACGGTCGAGTTCGATGGCCGCATCCATCGCCTGACGTCCGGTGGCCGCCGTCCATCCGATTGCGAACAACAAGCCTGCCGCCAAGGCACCGCCCATCCAACTGGCGAACCAGACGTTGCCATCGACGTTGACGATCATGAACTTGGGAACCGCCAGCCCGACCAAGGCAGTCAACATCGCGACCAACAGCGCCCAGGGGAGCACTCCCAAGAATTGCTGCATGACGAGTCTTCGGCGGGCCGCTGCAACTTGACGTCGAATTTCTTCCATCGTTCATTCCTTCATGACCATTGCGGACGGAATGCGTGCGTTTCGTTCCCCCGCATTATATCGAGCCGCTTCGCAGCGATCTCGCCTGATTTCCAGAAATCTCCCGCGATTTTGCGTTCTCCTCGAAATCGAGGCCGCGAGCTGCTCCGGCATATGCAATCATGCCTGGATGCTATAGTTAAGTCTACCGCTAATATGCGGTTACGGTTTCGGAGATCGTCCAATTGCCATGAAAACCACCACCCACACAGCTCCAAAATCGATCGCGTTGCCCAGCTTGTCCAATCGTCCGGGCGCGGACGTCGTCATTTTCGATGGCGAGTGTATCTTCTGCCGTGGCCAGGTCCAGCGGCTTGCGCGGTGGGACCGGGCAGGGCGATTGGCGTTCATTTCGCTGCACGACCCGGTTGTCGCCCAACGCTATCCCGATCTGACTCATGATCAAATGATGGAGCAGATGTATCTGATCGACCGAGCCGGCAACCTTCACTGCGGCGCAGCGGCATTTCGCTACTTGAGCCGCAAGATGCCAAGACTCTGGCTGCTTGCTCCGCTGATGCACATTCCCTTTAGCCTACCGCTATGGCAGTGGTGCTACCGGCAGGTCGCCAGCCGGCGTTACAGGATCGCCGGGAAACAGGCGTGTGACGGCGACGCGTGCGACGTGCATTTCAAGTAGTCGCTGCCGTCAACTACTCCTCGAACACTCCACTCAATTCGATTCGCAGTCCCGGTAGCCGCGGAGAAGTATAGGCGTCACCAGCGCGCAGCCAACTGTCCGAGAAGTCGTTTTCCTCCCATGTCAGCACCAAAACAGCTTGCTTGAAGCGATCGACGATGACGTACTCCTTTACGCCGATCGAGTGATATTCGGCTCGCTTGTCAATATAGTCGCGCTCCTGGTCGGATCGATTCGCGCTGACAAACTCGAATATCAAATCAGGAACTCGTCGGGGAACTTGTTCCTTTGACGAGTCGCCTGCCAGATAAACGCAGATGTCTGGAATCCGGTCGTCCTCATCGCTGGTCGATACCCAACCTTCAATGTCGACATCATCGATCACATCGGGATTGGAATTCCAATACCCTCCCAAAACTCGACGGAACGGTCTTGATACATACCGATGTTCCGGTCCCGCTGGTGACATGACGACAAGCCTCCCCTTCACACGCTCATAGATGAATGGCGGTTCATAGCTCGCGGCGGCGAACTCTTCCGCGGAGAGTTGCATTCCCGCGTCGTTGGGGCCGAGTTTCAATGCTGTCTTGACCATGCGGCTGCCTTCTTCGCTAAGTGAGCGACTCACTGGGGCTTCGATCGCCCTCGCATTATACCACGATCGTTCCTTCGCGACTTGTCAACTCGCGGAACAACTCGGCGAGACGTTTGCTGACCGGCCCCGGTTCCCCGCTTCCGATCTTGCGGCCATCGACTTCACTCACGGTTGCCAACTCGCCCATCGTCCCGGTGCAGAACATTTCATCGGCTCGGAACACTTCGGTCAGCGAGATGTCGCGGACTTCATGCGGAATCTCATGCTCGCGACACAACCCAAGGACCACCTCGCGCGTGATGCCTTCGGGACACGCATTCGTCCGCGACGTGAGCACGATTCCATCGTGAACCAGAAAAATGTGAGTTGCATTCGTTTCCGCCACAAATCCCTGCGCGTCCAGCATCAATGCGTCATCCGCCCCGGCGGCGTTCGCTTGGATCTTGGCGAGAATCGAGTTCAGCAAGTTGTTGTGATGAATGTTCGGGTCCAAAACGTCCGGCGTCGGCCGCCTCATGCCGCTGGTGATCAAACGAATCCCGGACTTGTCGTACACGGGCGCTTTGAACTCGGCGAGTACGATCAACGTGGGACCGGCTTGATTCAGACGCGGGTCCATCCCGCTCGTAATCTTCACGCCGCGCGTGAGCGTCAGACGAATATGAACGCCATCCGTCATGTTGTTCGCGGCGAGCGTCTTCCCGATCTCCTCGATAATCGCATCGTGCGTCGGAATCTCCGTAAACGCCAGGGCCAATGCCGACGATCGCAAGCGGTCCAGGTGCTCGATCAGCCGGAAGATCCGGCCGTTATACAAACGCAAGCCTTCCCAAACGGCGTCTCCGCCCTGGACGACGGAATCGAACGGGCTGATGCCGGCCGCATCGCGATGCGAAAGCTGGCCGTTGATGTTGACCTGAAGGTTTCGATTTCGTTCGTCGTATTTCTGAAGCATGGAAAGTTAACCTGCCGTAATTCGATGTTGGTACAGCCGCCCGTACAATGCATTGCACTCGGCGAGGACGCCCCGTAGCGAATCGGGCACCGGATCGAGCTTCGCGCGGTAAGGAGCGAACGTCGTTGTATGTTCGACTTTCGCGTACCAGTGCTTCGCCCACGACCCGTCCGTGTCGCGGAAGCCGGGTGGCCAATGAAGCATCTCGTCGCAAAAGACAAGCCCCACCATCCCGCAAACTCTTTCCAGCACACCCCGCGGGTTCTCCAGCACATCGCGCGAATCGAGAACTGGGGGCACGCATCCCGTTTGTTCCCGGATCAGGTCGAAGATCCGAACCTGCTGCGGCAACCCCGTATCTTCGACCCGCGGCTCGGGAATGAACTCGATGAGCGACGTGATCATCTCGCGCGGCTCGCGGATCAAGAAGCAGTTAGTCAGCGCGGTGAGCCAATCGAGTTCGATGTGCGGTAGTAAATGATGCGCCATGTGCTTCTGATAGAAGACTGACTTGCCTTTGGGCAGCGGTCCCGTCAGCCACCGGACAACTTGGCGCCACTCCGCTTCATGGGTCGCGATGGTCTCCGCCGCGCCGGGATGATTCAGCCCCGTGACCTGCAAGTAGTGAGCGTAGAGTGGTTCGTCACAGACGACCGTGTCCGGGCGGTTCCCCCAGGACCGCATCATCGCCGTGGAAATGTTTCGTGGTCCCGACCACATTGCGAGTCTTGTTGTCATCGTCGTGCAGGGAGTGGGAAAGGTGCGTGACGTTACTCACCGGGCGAGTCGTTCGATCAGCGAGGACAGCTCCGGCGGGATCGGTTTATGCTCGGCATACGTGTCTTCGAAGCGGGTCAATCGCGACTGGCCGCCGACGATGCCCGCCATGACGCCGGTCTGGCCGTTGACAATGGCTTGCACAGCGGAGTCGCCGACCGAACTGGCCAGAATCCGATCTTCCGGCGAAGGCGATCCGCCGCGTTGCAGGTGTCCGAGGATGACGCAACGAGTCGAGAAGGGGTTGCCCGCCGCTTGCAGTTCTTCGTTCAACTTGACGGCGTCACCTTCTTCGTCCCCTTCGGCGACGATCATCATGACCGAATTCTTGCCGCGAGATTTCAAGTCGCGCAAGTCCCGGACGATGGCGGGAATGTCTGTTTTCGTTTCCGGGATGCAGACACACTCGGCCGCACCCGCCAATGCCGTATGCACGGCGATAAAGCCGCTGTGGCGGCCCATGACTTCGACCAAGAACATCCGCTCGTGACTTTCGGCCGTGTCGCGGATCTTGTCGACCGCTTCGACCGCCGTTTGCACCGCCGTCGAAAATCCGATCGTAAAATCCGTTCCCATCAAGTCGTTGTCGATGGTTCCGGGACAGCCCACGATGCGGCCGTCCCAGCACTTGGCGAGATCGACGGCCCCGTGAAACGTGCCGTCTCCGCCAATCGGCACCAAGCCGTCGATACGGTGCTTCGCCAGGTTCGCCGCGGCTTTCTTCACTCCCACGTCCGATTGAAATTCGGCGCTGCGGCTGCTGCGTAGAAACGCCCCGCCGAACCGAGACCATCCCGAGACAGAGCGCAGAGTCATCAGCGGCTCGCCCGCTTCGTTGGTGAAGAAGTCTTCGTCGAGCAGTCCCTGGTAGCCCCGGTTGATTCCGACGACTTCGTGGCCTTCCGATATCGCCCGGCGAACGACCGCCCGGATACAAGCGTTCATCCCCGGCGCATCGCCGCCGCTGCAAAAGACCCCGATTCTCACTCGACACCTCGTTCAATTCGTGACGTTTGTTTGACAGGCCGCTCGCGGTTCGTTAAACCAACTCGGTTCTACAGCGACGCAACTTATATTTCAACGGTGGTAACGATGAGTGTACTCGATCGCTTTCGACTGGACGGCAAACGGCTCTTCATCACCGGCGGCAGCCGCGGACTCGGCCGCGAGATGGCGTTGGCCATCGCCGATGCCGGCGCGGACGTGATCCTGGTTGGGCGCGATGAGCCCAGCCTGAACAAAACCGCCGATGACATCCGCCAGCTGGGCCGCGAGGCAATCCCCTTGCAAGCGGACATGAACGACATGGCCGCTTGCGAGGCGGTCTGCGAGCGAGCCGTCGCCGAACACGGCCCGATCGATATCTTGATCAACAACGTCGGCGGACGTCGCGAGAACATTCCGACCGAAGAGATGCCGTTGGCAAAGTGGCGCGAGCTGATGGATCTGAACCTGACCAGCGTCTTTCTTTGCACCAAGATCATCGGCGGCGCGATGATCGCGCGGGGGCAAGGCGGCCGGATCATTAACATCTCGTCGATCAACGCCTTCGTGTCCGGCAGATTGATCCGGGGGCGGCACTACGAAACGGCCAAGGCCGCGATCGTTCAATTCACGCGCGCGACGGCGGTCGACTGGGCGGAACACAACATCACCGTCAACGCGATTTGTCCCGGCGGATTCATGACCGAGCCGAACGTCCGCTGGTCGAAGCTGCACCCCGAAGTCGTCGCCAACTTCCGCCAGCAGATCCCCATGGGCGATTACGGCCAGCCCGAAGACCTTGGGCCATTGGCCGTCTACCTCGCCAGTGAGGCCGCGCGGTATATGACCGGAGCGGCCTTGGTCATCGACGGCGGATATACGTTGTGTTGAGTTGGGGGACGATGTACGTGGTCGTTTGCTCCGCGAACGAAGTCTCCTTTCGTGGGGCGATTGGCCACGTACGATCAAGCCGCGGCCACCTCTGCGTCGATAAGGAGAAGTGGAGGACTGGATCATGAATGCGCGATGGGTTTGCGTGATCGCAATTGCTAGCAGCTGGTTCGCTTCGTCCGTTTGTGCCCAATACCACACCCAGCGCGGTGCCGTCCTGGGCGGGTTGACGGGAGCTGCGGCGGGGGCGGCGATCGGCCATCAGAACGGCGAGACTACGGAAGGTGCTCTCATCGGAAGCGCCATCGGCCTGTTCAGCGGAGCCTTGATCGGCAACTCGATCGATGCCGAGCAGTCTCGCCAACGCTACGTCGAACAGCAATACATCGCGCTAAACTCCCGGGCCGTGACGATCAGCGAAGTGTTAAGCATGACCAAGAGCGGCGTGAGCGATGGCGTGATTGTCAATCACATCAACCAACACGGCGTCCAGCAGCGGCTGGAGGTCTCGGACGTCATCCTGCTCCACCGCGAAGGGGTCAGCGAGCCGGTGCTCACAGCGTTACAGCGAGCCCCGATCGGCGGCGCGCCTGTCTATGCCGCTCCTTCGCGTGCGTACGCAGCGCCCGTCATCGTCCATGATTATCACTATGTGAGACCTGCGTATCCGGTTTGTGCACCGCGTTATTACCATCCACATTACCCGCACCACGGCCACTACCACTCGCCCGGCGCGAGCATCGGATTCTCGTTCGGGCGTTGATTCGGGATGCGGTGCGACTGACGTCGGCACTCGACGAACTATGAACTGAGGTCTGGTTTCGCCTCTGCGGGTTTGTTGTCCTCGGCGGCATCGGGTTTCATGTCGGCGGAGTCTTTGTCCTTGGCCTCTTTCTTCGGTGCGGCGTCGGGCTCGTCTTCTTTGGCAGTTGGATGGACGGGAAACTTCGCGACCGGCGTCAAACCGCGATCGATCAGCCAAATGTTGCGGAAGCAAACCGGATCTTTGTGGTTCTGGAAGCGAATCGGCAACAGGGTCGGCGCCTCTTCCTGGCCGGCACCCGTTTTGTTTGGCAACTCGACATCGTCTTGAACCTTCACTCCGTTCAGCCAAGCCGTGACGCGCGCGTTTCGAACCTTGCTGCCGTCGGCCGCCCACCGCGGTGCCGTAAAGGCGACGTCGTACGTCTGCCATTGGAGCGGCGGCAAGCACATGTTCACATCGGGCGCGCGAAAGCGATACAGGCTGCCAATGCCATTAATCGTCGGCTGTTCGGCAAACGAATCGAGCACTTGCAACTCGTAGCGGCTTTGCAGATACAGACCACTATTACCACGAGCCTGTCCTGTCGCGGCTGGCATGTACGGCAAACGAAACTCGACATGCAGATTGAAGTCCTGAAACATCGGCTTCAGATCGGCACCCGCCATGAGCAATCCGTCGGCGGTCATCTCGCCGACCGTGAATTGATCGGTGCTGGTGCCGTCGAACAAGACGATGGCATCCTTGGGTGGTTGCGCGCCGAGCGTCGAGCTTTCCCGCGTCACGCGTTCCAAGCGACCGACTTGCTTTCCTTCGCGATCGACGAGCAAGCAATGCTCCTTCTCGACAAAGATCGCCCACGGACCGCCCGACATCACCACAAAGTCACCGGACCGGCGGCCGATCAGCGGGATCGCTTCGGGCTTGTGAGCCTTCTGCCCCGGCAAGCCGCCTCGATACTGCAACGCCTCGAAATTGTCGCCGCCCACCGGGCGAATCTGCAATGCCAACGGCTCGTACTTGTTCTCGCCGACCAAGATCGGCCCAACGAATTCACCCAACAGCGCGTACACAGGATCGTCGTTAGGAACACTCGTCGAGGCCACGTCCTGGGGACCATCGTCGGCATGAACCGCACTCGTCAGGGCGACCGTCATCGCGAAGAGCGAGTTGACTAGCAACAACAGCGAACGGGGCGTTCGAATAGACATTTGCATCCTCAATGGGAACCGGGGTGTCGAGCCAAGGGGGCGAAGAATTTAGTCGGTTCAATTCTGATTGCGGCGTGCGGGGAATGCAACCCGCGGCACCGCCTGACGCTCGGCAGCCTTGGTCTATTCCGGACCGTCCGCGAAGTTGATCTTGTTCTGCTCGTACCACTTGTGTTCGGGGCGGGCGAGAATCTCGTCAATCACAGCCAACACGGCTTTCGCTTGCTCGGCTTTACCGGCCGCGGCAGCGTGGTGGGCGATCTCCCGGGCTTGCGGGATCAACGCTTGATAGAACCGCTCCGCGACCTCATACATCCCGTGCCAATGAGCGTAATCAGGAGCCATCATCGAAGCACCGTGACGCGCCCGACGGCCTTCATGGTGCCAGAGATAGAACCACGTCCATTCGATCTCGTCGTCGAATTGCGCCTTGCTGATCAGCTCGTTGCCGGTGAGCGCGCCCATGATCGCTTGGCCGGGCTTCGCGAACTTCTCGTTGTAGTTGACGACGAAGTCGTCGTATTGTTGGTAAAACGAGTTGATGTAACTCTGTGTGTGGCAGTGGAGACAGGCTTGTTGCATGTTTTGGCGTTTGTCTTGCCAGGTGTTCGTCACCAATTGCCGCCGCTTGGCGGGATCCGTTTCCTTCACAATTTCACCGTTGATGTCCGTGTCCATCACCATACTGACGGGCGGACGGTTCGTCCACGACAACCGCTCGCCTGGATCGTGCGTGATCTTCCCGCCGTTCAAGGTGTTGGCCGACATGTGACAGGAAGCGCACGTGGGAGCCTGTGTGTAGTCGCGTCCTAGCACCCAATCCTTGGCATCGAGATTCATGTGTTCCTTCAAATCGCGGAATGCCACGCCATGCTTCGATTCTTCGTAGACCTCCTTCTGTGGATGGTCGGGGCCCAGATGGCACTTGCCGCAATTCTCCGGTTGCCGGGCGCGGCGCGGCGAGAAGTCATGCCGCGAGTGACACGCCGAGCAAGAGCCCAGCGACCCATCGAGATTCAATCGGCCGATGCCCGTGTTGGGCCACGAACTGGCGTGCAGTACCGGCCGGCCGCTGGCGTCGTGCTTGACAAGCGCGACGGCCTCCGGATTCGTTGGCTTACCCGCCGCGTCCGGTTTCAACTGATCAACCGTGATCAAGCTGCCGTCCGTTCCTTCGAGAGCGATCTTGCTGCCGTGGCATTGCTTGCAGCCAACATTGACACTGGCCATGCCATCCACCGTTTCGATGCTCATCCCAGGCGTCGGCGAATGAGGATTGAAACGTGTCAGCGTCTCGATAATCTTCCCTTCCTCATCGGTCACATCTTCGCGAAACCCTTCCACGGTCTCGGCCAGGCGATTGTCGAGCGACGCCAGGATGTTGCCGGCTTTGGCATGGTGGCTCCGCTCGAATTCCTGGTGCTCGTTCTGATGGCAATGGCCGCAATCGCGCGGCGTGACGACGGTGGCAATGGTTTGGCCATAGTGAACGAAGGCATCCACGTCGTGCGGTTCGGCTTTGTGGCATTCCACACAGCCGACGCCCTTCACGGCATGAGTGCTGCCTTTCCAATGATCGATAATGCCGGGCGAGGACTTCGCGTGACATTCAACACATTGCCGTGATTTCATCGGCACCGCAACGTGATGCGCGGTCAGTCCCGCTTCCTCCTGTTTGCGAGCCACTTCCACCCACTGGACGAATACCAGGGAGAGCAGAAAGATGAAACCAAGAATCGCAATGATGATTTGTTTAGCTCGTAGACTCATCTTCTTTTCTCTTTGAACTTCAGGGATGTTTAGTGCGGGGCGCGTGTCCGTCTAGTGAGTGACAACCGCTTCCCAGACGGTCAATCCGACCAGCAGCAACGTGGCGACAATGCCGATATAGACGCTGATGTCTTCTTTGCCGGTAAGCTTCCGCAACCCGCCATCGATCCACGGCCACAGGAACATGGCGGCGACGATAAAGCCGGTGCTGAGCACGGCGAAAGAGAGCGAAAACAGTTTCAACCAGCGAAACGATACGTAGAACCACCACTCCGGCTTGATCACCTCGGGCGTCGTCAGCGGGTCCGCCCGCGGTCCCATCATGACGGGAAAGATCGTCGAGATGGCACTGAGCATGATCATCAGCACCAAGCCGATGGTGAGCTCGGTGAGCAGATGATCCGGAAAGAAGTTGAAGTGGCGAGGTGCGTCGTCCGCCGCGTCGTCCGCCGGAAACTCCGACACGCCGTGGAGCCGGATGAACATAATGTGAACGGCTATCAGCAGGATCATCGCTGTCGGCAGGACCGCTGCGTGCAGGATATAGAACCGCGAGAGCGTGTGTTCGTTGTAGCTGTCGCCACCCAGCAGCATTTGCTTCGCGAATCGTCCGGCCACCGGGACGGCGTCGCTGATGTTGGCCGCGACCGTCGCGCCCCAGTAGCTGAGTTGCTCGAACGCCAGACTGTATCCCGTGAATCCGACCAGCAGCGTACACATCAACAGACACATGCCGATCAGCCAGTTGATCTCACGTGGACGCCGATAGGCCCCCGTGAAATAGACCCGCATCTGATGCAAGATCACCGCGGCGATCATGAACGTCGCGGCCCATTTGTGCATGCTGCGGATGAACCAGCCGTAATTCGCCTGCTCGGTGATGTAGGAAATCGAATCGTACGCCGTCGACGCGGAGGGCTGATAGTAAAACGCCAACAAGATGCCCGTGACGATTTGCACGACGAACAAGTACGCGGGCGTTCCGCCCAGGCAGAACCACCAACGCTTCAGGTGATTGGGAACAGGCTCGTTCGTGAGCTCGTGAAGCTGCGCGCCGCTGATGGGAACACGTTCCGAGAGCCACTCTCCAATTCGTGACAAGACCTACGCCTCCAGGCAATCGGAACGGGTGTGGGCCGCGGGTGTGGCCGCCGCGGCAACTTGCGTACTCGTGTCGAGCACCGACCGCAAGGGAACTTCGATAAACAGCAAGCCGTCTTCAACTTGCAACGGGAACCGAGTGAGTTGCTGGCCGGCTGCCGCGGGCGGTCCCGCGGTCGGATTGCCTTGCGCGTCGAAAGCTCCGTTGTGGCAAGGGCAGAAGAACCGGTCGTTTTGTGATTCCCAATGCACGGCGCATCCCAGATGGGGACAGACGCTGGAGAGTGCGATGAAATTATCGGCGGTATCTCCGTCACCGTGCCGCGCGACGACGACCTTCGATCCGTTGGGTGCTGTGTACGGCAAAGATCCGCCGCGGGAAAGCTCGTCGGTCCTGCACAAGACCTGCCAGCCAACGGCATCGCCATCGCCGGCATGAAGAAATCGAATCGCCATGACGCCCAGCGTGCCATATCCTGCCGCGAGGCCGCCGGCCATCGCCGACGATTCCATGAAATGGCGGCGATTCACCGGCCCGCCTGATTGTTCTGTAGACATCGTGTTCGCCTGCCGTGTTAGCTTGCCGTTCGCAAAACCATGACCGGGCAGTGAGCGAGACGCACCACACGTTCCGCCACCGAACCGATTAACATCCGTTTAATGCCAGTGCGTCCATGCGACGGCATGACGATCAGATCGACTGCCTCGCGTTCGGCGATCTCCGCGATCTCATGACCTGGATCGCCGATCACGACGTCGATGTGAATGTGCTTGTATTTTTCGTCGGCCAATCGCTCGCGCAGTGCCTTTGCGGCGTGCCGAATCCGCGATTCGTGATCGACCGTCCCCCACATTTCACCAGGTTCCATCGGCGACAAATCCTGAAGCACATACACCACCATGACATCGCTGCCGCTGTCGACGAACTCCAACGCCGAATCAACCGCGGCAAACGATTCGTCCGAAAAGTCGACTGGCACCAGTACCTTCTTTTTCGCAAACCAGTTCATCGCATACTCCTTTCCAAAATGTGCCACGAGAGAACGCAGGGCGCTCATCGAGTCAGCCCAAGACTCGGCATTGGGTTGGGGACATCCAGCCGGGCCTGCTGAACGCTGCGGACATGCTTGTGGCATTCGACACAGTTGAGCGTGACTTGTACGAACGCCAAGGTGCATCCGTCCAGGTTTTGTTTCCGGGCCGCCTCGGTCAGCGCGCGGGTATTGCGGCGAAACAGATCGCTTTGCCGCGTGTACTCGGCGGTCTGGATGACTCTCCAGCCAGCCTCTTCGCTCAACAGCGTCAGCGACTGCGCACTCTTGGCGATTTGGTCGAAGTTCTCGATAGCCAGCCCCTCCAAGACGCTTTGCGAGTGCGCCAACTTGGCGTGCATGAACGTTTTGACCGGCGTTTCTGCTTGCTCGCCTTCGGTTGTGGCCAGCAACATCCCCATCCCTAACACGACTGCGAGTCCGATCGTACGTTTCATGATGTTTCTCCTGTGGCCACCACCGTCCCAAAAGCTTGCTCCAAAATGCGTGTCTCGGCAGCCTCGTGAACCCGCAGTGTCTTCGCAAGCCGAGCGAATGACTCGACGAAGTCCACGTTGCTGCATCCATCACATCCACGGCTTGCCCGGCTAATCAGTCGATCGAGCAGCTTGAGCAAGGCGGGGTGCTCGTGCTCGATCATCGTCACGTCGTGAGCGAGGCTCGGGCACTGACAAGCAGCTTGCTCCAGACATCCGTCCGCTTCCTCCTCTTCGAAGTGATGAGCCAGGGTGTTGCGCAGCTCTACCAAGCCGTCGCGGACTCGCCCCGGATCCCGCTTCTCGTCTCCATGCAGTTCCGATTCGATCGTCTGGACAGCGCGATGCAGGTTCGCATGCACGGCGCACATGCGATCGACTAGTGCCTTGCATTCGTTGAAGTCTCTCACCACTCATGCCCTCACTTTCTTGCTAGGCATCGGCCGTCGCCTGCTCCGGTTTTCGATAGCTCAAGACCGGGCACTTGGCTCGGCGGACGATCGCTTCCGCGACGCTTCCCATTAACAACCGCGAGAGCCCGGTTCGGCCATGCGTACCCAGCACGATCATGTCGACGCCTTCCTCTTCGGCCAATCGCACCACCGCGTTGGCTGGATCACCGGTGACAAGCCGGTGCTCGTAAGGCACGGCAGGATCCGTCGGCTCGACCTTGTGCAACATCTTACGCAGGTCTTCGGTGGCCGGCTCGGGGATGCCGTAGTACAGTTCACCTCCGCCATACGCCGTCGGAGGCTCTTCGACGTGAACGATCAACAAAGTCGCTCCCGTATCGCGGGCCAACGACGTTGCCAACGCCAACGCGGCGTCGCCCGTGTGCGAGAAGTCCGTCGGGAACAAAATTTTGCTGGCTTTCATAATTCTTCCTCCTGGTTGCATGGCAACCTCGATTGGATCTGACTGATTGACATCTTAACGCAATTGCTGGGCCAAACCCAAAGGTCTCCGCGGTTCTCACGATTTCTTCAATGCATCGACCGCCATTTCATCGAGCGCGTTCATCATTGCCGCGATGACATCCATCGTGCTGATCAAGCCAACCAGCCGATCACCGTCGATCACCGGCAAATGATGAATGTGCCCGACGCACATGATTCGAGCCGCATTCAACAGAGGTTGGTCCGGCGCGATAGATTGAACGGCGTCGGTCATATAGGCCCCGACCCGATCGCCCGTCGGCACGGTCTGCGATGCGCGTTCGGGATCTTCCTGCGTCAGAACATGCGATTCAACGTTGCGGTGGTCGCCACCACAATCGCGACGCAGGAAATCGGCAGCGCTGAGGATGCCGATGCAACGGCCTTGTTTGTCAATCACCGGAGCGGACGAGACATCACGCGCGGCGAAGACGGCAGCAGCTTCGCCCATGCCTTGGCTTACGGAAACCTCGACGATCGAACGCGACATCACATCTGACACCTTCAACGAAAGAAGTCGATTGATTGCGGTCCACATGGTTGTCTCCCCCTCTAAACGTCACCTTACTGCACCCCAACGAACCTTCTTGCAATTGCTGGGCCGTGAGCGGGAATGCCACGACGACTTCCTTGCGGCACGGGTGTCCAACATCGACGCACACCGATTTGCAACTACCGGAGCACTCGTTGGTGTGCTTTAATGCACGGAGTGTGCGTATCAGCGCGCATGATGGCACTGTGGCAACGACCGTGGACTCAGCTCGGCAAGTCGCCAGCAGGCCGTACAACTGATTTCCACCAGTGGCAACGCAGCCAGAGCTGATACTCGGGAACGACGGGCGGCGCGCGGTTTGCCTAAACCAGCGAAGGAGGATTCTGTTGGCCAGGAGAAATCAGATGCCAGATGCAGATGAGGTCGACCTGCTAGTGGTCGATGACGACGATGAGTTTCGCGATACACTCGTGCGTCGTTATGCGCGTTGCGGGTTCCGGGTGTCGGATGCGTCTTGTGCGGATGAAGCACTCGACATGGTTCAGCGGCGAGATTTCGATGTCGCGGTGTTTGACATGATGATGCCTGGGCTGAGTGGGCTGGAACTCCTCCAAAAGTTCAAAGAGAGTCAAGTCGAGTGCGAAGTGATTCTGCTGACAGGCAAAGGTTCGATCGATACCGCGGTCCAAGCGATGAAGGCCGGAGCATTTGATTACCTGCAGAAGCCCTTTCCGCTACAGGATCTGGAAACGGTCATCCGTCGCGCCAAGGAGCGCCGGGCGTTGCGGAAGGAAAATCAACAACTCAAAGCGCTCCTCGAAAGGAACCAGCCGCGGCCCAACATGGTTGGGCAATCGCCCGCCATGCGCGAAGTCTACCGCTTGATTGAACGCGGCGGACCGAGCGACAAAGCGATCCTGATTCAAGGTGAAAGCGGCACGGGCAAGGAACTTGTCGCCCAGGCACTTCACCGGCAAAGCCAGCGGGCGAATAAGCCGTTGGTCGTCATCAACTGTGCCGCGCTCCCCGAGACGCTGCTCGAAAGCGAACTCTTCGGTCACGAGAAGGGATCGTTTACCGGCGCGGTTGGCACCAAGCAAGGTTTGTTCGAGGTCGCGGACGGCGGAACGCTGTTTATCGACGAGATCGGCGAGATGCCGGGATCGCTGCAAGCAAAGTTGCTGCGCGTGCTCGAAGACGGTTCGATGCGGCGCGTGGGATCGATCAAAGAGCGGAAAGTGAATGTCCGCATCCTCGCCGCCACGAACCGCAACCTGACGGACGAAGTCAAAGCCGGGAACTTCCGGGAAGATCTCTTCTATCGCATCAACGTGATGTCGCTCGAGTTGCCGCCGATTCGTGAACGGCAAGGCGACTTGCCAATCCTCATCGCGCACATCCTCGGTGAAGGCTGGGAGATGGAGCCCGACGCCATGAAGACGCTTGAGCGGTACGATTGGCCGGGCAACGTGAGGCAACTGATCAATGCCATCGAGCGCGGCAAGATCATGGCCGAGGGAAACACGGTACGGCTTCGTGATCTGCCTCGCGAGATCATGACTCGATCGACGACCGACTCCCCGACGATACTGATCGAGACCGACGATCTCTCGTCGATCGAGCGGGCTAAGGTGATCGAAGTCCTACGGCGTGAGTCCGGCAACAAGACGCGCGCCGCGAAAACACTTGGCATCGATCGTCGCAAGCTCTACCGGCTGGTTGAAAAGTACGACATCAAAGCCAACGAGGTTGTGGCGACTCGAAGTTGACAGACTTCAATCTGACTCGATCCAGCCACCGCCGAGTACACGATCACCGTCGTAGCAAACGACTGCCTGTCCGGGCGCGATCCCGAAGGGAGCTTCGTCGAACTTGACGTGCAGACGCCGGTCGGCCAACACTTCAGCCGTCGCTGGCACGGCGGGTGCGTTGTAGCGGATCTGAGCATCGCAGCGAAACCGCCCGGCGGGCGGATCGGCCAGCCAATTCGTGTCGGCTGCCGTCAACTCGTCTCTGGCCAATTCATGGCGCTCGCCGATGACAACTTGCCGGAGCGCCGCGTCGATTCGCGTCACAAAGTACGGCTCGCCCATCGCGACGCCGAGCCCCTTGCGTTGTCCGACGGTAAATCGCTCGATGCCGGTATGCTCGCCGACAACTCGGCCATTTGTCGTGACGATCTCGCCCGCCGTGTCGATGCCGGTGCGACGTGCGCGGACGAATTCGTCGTGCTTGCCGCTGGTGACGAAGCAGATTTCCTGGCTGTCTTTCTTTTCGGCAACATTCAATCCCAAGCCGCTTGCGATCTCACGGATCTCGGACTTCTCATAACCGCCGACCGGCAGCAGCATCCGCGACAGGCAGCGTCGCTCAATGCCGAACAGGACGTACGATTGATCCTTCGAATCGTCGCTGCCTCGACAGAGCCGAGGTAAAACCTCGTCCGTCGACAGCAACCTCGCGTAGTGCCCCGTCGCCACAAACTCGGCATCGACGCTGTCCGCATAGTCGAATAGCTTCCCAAACTTGATCCAGTTGTTACACATCACGCATGGGTTCGGCGTGCGGCCGACGGTGTATTCGTCGACAAAGTAATCGATGATCTGCCGGAACTCGGCCTGAAGATTCAGGGCGTAGAACGGAATGCCCAGCCTGTCGGCGACGCGCCGTCCGTCTTCGGCGTCCGACGCGCTGCAGCAGCCTTGTTTGTGGTCGGCACGGTTGTTCAGCAGCGGCAGCAGCGGGCTGTTGGCTTGGCTGCCGTCGACCGAACACGCCTCGACCGCTTCCTCGCCGTGCCGCATGAACACACCGATCACTTCGTGTCCTTGCTCGACCAGCAAATGCGCGGCGACACTGCTATCAACACCGCCAGACATGGCCAAGACAACACGCGACATCGTAGATCGAGAATCCCAAAGAGGAAGAAAGCGGACGCTTCCATCCTATCGGCGTCAACGCTCGCCAACAATGTTACTCCCGGCGAGAAGCTCCAACTGCGCGATCAATTCTCCGTTGGTCGGCTGGTCCGCCGTGTGCTTCGGCAAGTGGATGTAGCGTAAGACACCCGCGCGATCGACGATAAACGATCCATGCAGTTGCAGAACGTCCCCGACGGGTTTGCCGACCCCGGCTCGCAAGGTCGCCTTGAGTCCACCGGCCCAGACGGCTGGGCCGGCTACTTGCCAGACACTCGCGCGTGGAACGCCATACGCTTGGTAAGCGAGACGCTTAGGATCGGCCAGACAAACGAAAGGCAATCGGTTTCGGTCGCGGAAGGCGGCAGTCTGCTCGACCGATCCCATCGTAATCACGGCGACTTCGCCGCCAGCATCGAGGAACCGCTGGTAGTCTTCACGCACGTCGACCACGTGCTCGCGGCACATCGGTCAGCCGAAGTGGCGGACAAACAACAACACGCAAGGCCGCGACTGCCAGAGCGAAGACAGCCTAACCGTGTTCCCCGCATGGTCCGCGAGGCTGACATCTGGCGCCCGGTCGCCAACGGCGAGTGTCGTCTTCACAGCTTGTCTCGGACTATTCCTATTCATGGCCGATTCTGCTTGCGTCGGTGTTGTTGAGCGGTCGCATTCCTTGTGCGGGTATGAACGAGCGATTTGGACTGCGGCGACTTGTCGCCGCTTTCCCTCTTGTGGCGCAGCCACTTTCCAAGTCTTGCTGACCTTCCAGGATTAAAGCGGCCTCGCCGCAAACGAAAGCTGTGACAAGTCACAGCACTCCAAATGTCTGATTGGCACGCGCAATGCTTTCGTTGGTATCCAGCATAACAGAGGACTCGAAACCGTTGGTTATCCGCCAACCGTGACTGCCTGGAACGACAACTTTACAATTTGCCAAAGATTGGGGTTGTAAAGATTTCAAAACCGAGTCACATTCTGGCCTCGGTTAGACGGAAGATTCTGCTAGCACGCGCCGCAGGATTTGGCTCGCGCCGGCGGCGGCAACAGGACGTTGCTGCTTGACGTTGTCTAACAATTCGTAAACGACTGATCGATCCACGGAGGGACACGATGGTCACTCTCAACGCGCTTGCACTCGTTGTCGCCCTGGCCGGAAGCGGCGAAACCGTCTTGCTCGACTTTACGTCGCGGTCATGTGGGCCTTGCCAAACAATGGAGCCGACGATCGGGCGGCTGACTCGCGATGGCTATCCTGTCAGACAGATCGACGTCGCGCAGCATCCGGAAATCGCCGCCCAGTTCCAAGTCACGGGCGTACCGTGCTTCGTCATGTTATCGGACGGCCGAGAAATCGATCGTGTTGTCGGCGCGTGCAGTCACGCCCGGCTTGTCGAGATGTTCGCCAACGCACAGCCCCAATCATCGAGCGCCGCACCCAACCGTCTCCGTCCGGCTTCAAACAACGATATCGTGCGGGCTCAATCGCCCGAATCGACACTCGTCGCCATAGCCTCTCCAAAGACGAACGTCGCCGACCCTCGCCGCCGTGCGTTCGACGCCACGATTCGACTTCGAATCGAAGACGCGGGCGGCCACTCGGTCGGCACCGGCACGATCGTGGATACGCATGGCGACGAAGCACTGGCCATTACTTGCGGCCACATCTTCCGCGACTCGGGCGGGCAAGGCCGCGTCCTGGTAGACCTGTTTCCCGAGGGACAACCGCGCACCGTCGAAGGTATCCTCATCAGCTACGACCTCACGCGCGACATCGGCCTGGTGAGATTCGTGCCGGGATTCGCTGTGTCGCCCGTGAGGATCGCCCCCGCCGGCCATCGCTTTGCCAATGGCGATGTCGTCTTCACCGTCGGCTGTGACAACGGTCGCGAGCCGAGCGTCCGAGACAGCCGGATCACGTCGATCGATCGTTATCTGGGTCCGCCCAACATCGAAGCGACCGGCGAACCGGCACAAGGACGCAGCGGCGGCGGCTTGTTCTCGCAGGATGGCTTTTTGATCGGCATCTGCAATCACGGCGATCCCAAGGACGACGAAGGGATCTATGCCTCGTTGCCAACGATTCACTGGGAACTCGACCGCGTCGGCCAACGACGGCTGTATCAGCCGAACGCCGAGGCACTCGCCATGCAAGGATTATCTCCCAGCCGAATCGAGCCGCGGCGGATCGGAGCGAATCCCGAGGCGACCGCTCGAACCGTCTCGCCGGTGGCCATGGCAAGCGCCACGCTAAAAGACGTCGCGAGAAGTGATCTCGCAAACAGTGACACCGAGGTCATTTGCATCGTCCGCTCTCGCGGCAATCCTCAGGCACAGGAGCGAGTTTACGTCCTGGAGCAACCGTCGTCTGAGTTACTGGACCGATTGGCGCGGGAATCGCGGGGGGCGATGACAGCAAGCCAAGTCGCCACGCGACACGTACGACCAGTCACGCCGAGACCAAACTCGCTCCAAGCCACCGCGGCAGGCGAGCCAGTCGTTCGGGCGCAGTCAGCCGACGGCCGGTAGGTCGCGGTCGCCGGCCCAACCAGCGTCGAAACGGTTGCACATCGATACTCACTTCAACCGTCACGATCAACACAATCGTACGTCGTTCCGGCCAGCGTCGCGGCATACCGCGCTTCCTTTCGCGCTCGAAGTCCGCGTCCGCTGACCTGATCTATACTTTGGGCAGGGCAGCGGGGAAGATCTCCTACAAGTTGTGCGGTTCGATGCATGCGTCATTAATACAGTTCAGCTTCTTGTGTCTGGTTGCTCTGGTGAATCTCTGTTTGGGCTTCGCCATCGCGTCGCGTTTGGGATGGGGGCCACCTTTGGCGGCGCTGTTTCAGATCTACCAAGCGGCACCAACCGAACCGCCCGAAACTCGTAATTGCAAATCGGCGCCGAACGCTCGCGCAGAACGGTCGGCTTCCGAAGAAACAACCGTCGAATAGCAAGTGGATGCTGACGAGCGAACCGCCGCCGACGAACCGTCCAGCGATGACGCAGCTCAAGTCAATGATGGTACGCCTGAAGGCGAAGCGGACTCGGAGTCCGGCCTGGAAGAGACGACGTCTGCTGGAAGCGACAAGCCGCTTCCGTCTGTTGAGACAACGATCGAGGAACTCGATCGCCTCTTGAACATCATCGAGGAAGTCGATCGCTTACTGGAAATCAGCTTGGCGAACCTGTCAGCTTTGCGCGGCCAATTCGCGACACACGACGCGTCACTCGAAACCGGCGACGTTGAATCGCTCGCTGAGCAATTGAACAAGTCCGCTCAGGATGTCTTACAGCAACTGGACACGCAATCGAACCGTCTCCGGCAGGCCGTCGGCCTGAGCGACCCGTCTCTTCGTGTCGGGCGACTGGTTTCCGGTCTTCGGTCGGAGATGAACGACGCGTTGGTCCAACTTGTCGTGTTAGATGTCGATGAATCATCCCTTGCCGATTCAATGGCAACGCTGACTGCAACGATCGATTCGATCACGGATCATTACCGTGCAACCCGCAGCCAGCTTGACGAAGCTGCGGCGACAGCAGTCGCAGGATAATGACAGGCAGGAATCCGGCAGAATCCGCTGACGCCTACCACACGCCGGAAGCTTGATTCGCCTCGAGCCGCCGCTCGCGATCGGGATCGGCCAAATAGACGGCCGTTCGCGCCAGGATGCGGGCTCCGATGCGGAGTGCCTCTTCGTCGATATCGAACGTCGGCGTATGCAGTCCCGATCCGCCAACGCGATCGGACGTGCAACCAAGCCGAATCATCGCGCCTGGAACTTGGTCGAGATAAAACGCAAAGTCCTCGCTCCCCATGCTCGGTCGCGAGATCTCTTCGACTCCGTCCGGCTCAAGCACTTCGCGCGCCGCGAGCCGCAACACTTGGATGATCTTCGCGTCGTTCACGACCGACTTGCAACCAAGTCCGAATTGCACATCGATCTTCGTCTCGCTGGTCTGACCGACGGAACTGGCGATCCGACAGATGTGCTCCATCGTCTTACGTCGCACGACTCCATCCAACGTTCGAATCGTACCTCGCAGCGTCACGCATTCGGGAATCACGTTCGCATGATCACCACCATCGATCTGGCCGATCGTCACGACAACGGCATCCTGGCTGTCCGTGACGCGTGGAATGAACAAGTAGAGCGCGTTCACGAGTTGAGCCGCCGCCGCGATCGGGTCGCTCGCTTCGTGCGGTCGCGCCGCATGACCACCCCGGCCATGAATAACGATCACCATTTCGTCACAGTTGGCGGTCAGCACACCGGCTCGGAAGCCGACGTGTCCGACCTGACGAGTCGGGTCCATGTGAACGGCAATCAGCGACGTGACGTCTTCCAACGCACCGGCCTTGATCATGCCGGTCGCACCCGCGCAAGTCTCTTCCGCGGGCTGAAAGATCCCGCGAAACGCGACATCCCACGGCAACTCGCCGCTGTCTTGAAGCGTCTTCAAAGCGGTAACCGCTCCGAAGACCGTGGCCGTGTGGGCGTCATGGCCACAGGCGTGCATCACACCGTCGTTTTGACTGCGATAGTCGACTTGCTTCGCGTCGTGAATGTGCAGGGCATCGAGATCCGCGCGAATCGCGACGCGTGACGTCGCCGGCTTGGCATTATGATCCACGATCAGGCCGCAACCCTCTGGCCCCATCCGAACCGCGAAGCCCAAATCGCCGAGCAACTGGTAGAGATACAAGCTTGTATCGCGTTCTTGCCCAGAGAGTTCGGGATGGGCGTGCAGGTGGCGACGGATCTTAACCAGTTGCGGATACTGCTGGTCGATAGCTCGATCGAGTGATTCCCGCCAATCGTTGGACATCGTCAACTCGCTGCTGGTTCCTAGTCGTCCTGCTCTTCTTGGAGAGCTTCTTCGCGAAGCACACGCGTCATCCAGCGGCCCCAGACGACATAATGAAATCCAATCATCCCAAAAAATAACAAGCCGCCGAACACCAAGGCCGACCCGATGGCACCGGTCGGCAGCATCAACAGCGTGCCGGAGCAAACCGTCCCGATGACTAATACCATGATGACCGTCAGAAGGGAGTTACTCGCTCGCTGCGGCGGATCTGGCGGTTGTGGGGGGCGTTCGAGCATGGAGTGCTAAGCTGGAAGTGGTTTCGTCAGTTGGCTCGTCGCATTCTAGTCGACTGTTCACGGTTCGGCCAGCTTCACGCTGTGGGCTATTAAGCACGAGGTCTGGTCGAGTAGAGTCAACGACGGCATCGATGTATGCCAGATTCGTTCGCTGGTCCCCAACGGGCTTGCCCCGTTGGAACCAAAGATTAACTAGTTAGAAACTGCCGCAGGCAACGCAAGGCCCCCACGAGCTTGTCTCGTGGGTGAATAAGGTTCTTGCGGGCACGTCGCCATTCAAGCCGCGTTAGCCTCGAATCTCATTCACCGAACGGGACAAGCCCGTTGGGGTCTCGCCGTTGGTCCCGTTCGTTACTAACTCACCAATCTAGTGTTCCAACGAGACAAGCTCGTTGGGGACAGGAGTCCCGCGGAGAACCCACGTTGGTAGTGGTACAGTTTGGCGATTTCCATGGAAACCCGACGCGTCAGCGAGGACGCCGCGTGTTGCCTCGCTGACGCGTCGGGTTACGAGGCATTCACCTCTACGCATCGAGATCGTCAAACTGTACCACTACCCCCACGTTCACTCCCTGGACGCCGAAGTGCTACGCAGTAAACTCAATCGTTCCCTGCCCCGAACTCAACATGTCACAACGCTAATGTGTTCCCCCTGCGCCATCGAAATCGTCAACCACGATCATCCACGCGGGCCGTTTCGTGCCGCGATCTTCGATTTCGACGGCACCTTGTCGCTGCTCCGCCGAAACTGGCAAGCTGTCATGATTCCGATGATGGTCGAGATCCTGGCGGAGACGGGAACGACGGAGACCCGCGACGAGTTGCACCATTGCGTCGACGAGTTCGTGATGCGGCTGAACGGCAAGCAAACGATCTATCAGATGATTCAGCTCGCCGAAGAAGTTACGAAGCGAGCCGGCGCGGCGTTGGAGCCGCTGGCGTTTAAGCGTCAGTATCACGATCTTCTGTGGGAGCAAGTCGGCGAGCGAGTCGAGTCGGTACGCGACGGCCGCATCCCAGCCGACTTGCTGACCGTCCCCGGCTCGCGGCCAATTCTGGAATGGCTCAAACAGCAAGGCACGGCCATGTACCTCGCCTCGGGCACGGACATCACCTACGTCCGTGACGAGGTAGCCGTGCTGGGACTCGATCACTTCTTCGGCGATGACATCTACGGAGCGATTGACGATTACAAGAATTTCTCGAAAGCCATGATTCTCGAACGGATGATTTGCGCTGCAGGTTTCGCTGGCGGCGAAATTGTTGGCTTTGGTGATGGTTTCGTCGAAATCGAAGAGATTAAGAAGGTTGGAGGCTTGGCGATTGGTGTGGCGAGCGACGAGGAAGCTCGCGAAGGGATCAACGCCTGGAAGCGGAACCGGTTGATCCAGGCTGGTGCCGACATCATCATTGGTGACTATCGCGAGCTTGACTCGCTGGCCGGTCTGATTCCACTCGCCTGATTGGGTCGCCTTCGCATGACGATGTATCCCCAATTCGATCGTTCGCGTCTGATCATCAAACCGCTCGACGAGCGGACACACGACCTTCAGCACTCGACGCTGCTTTCGCTCGACGATGTGCCGCAAGCGTTGGACGACGTGTCGATGCAGCGCGTCGCGATACTGGGGCAGCGACTGGTCGCCGCCCGCGAGCGCGGCGCGTCGATCTTGATGTTGATGGGTGCTCACGTGCTGCGCGCCGGTGTCCAGCGGCAGTTCATTGACATGCTTGAGCGCGGCCTGATCACGCACGTCGGCATGAATGGTGCCGGGCCGATTCACGATTACGAATTGTCGCGGATCGGCGCGACTTGCGAGAGCGTCGCCCGCTACATCCGCTCCGGCGAATTTGGCCTGTGGCGGGAAACAGGCGAGATCAACGACATCGTCCGCGAGGGCGCAGCGGCCGGGATGGGACTCGGCGAAGCCATCGGTCGCGCGATCTTGGAGAGCGACTTTCCTTATAAAGAGACGAGCGTGACAGCGGCCTGCGTCCGGCTCGGCATTCCGATCACGGTTCACCCAGGGATCGGCTACGACATCATTCACGAGCACCCGAACTTCGATCCCGCCGCTTTCGGCACCGCCAGCTACCGCGACTTTCTCACCGTCTGCGACACCGTCAGCAAGCTCGAAGGGGGCGTCTTCCTGTGCTTTGGTTCAGCCGTCATGGGGCCGGAGGTTTATCTCAAGGCGTTGTCGATGGCCAGGAACGTCGCACATCAGGAAGGACGTCGGATCGCGAACTTCACGACAGCGGCCTTCGACTTGATTTCAATCGATGGCGACTTTCAGCAGGAAGCTTCCAAGTCGAACCCGCAGTATTACTACCGGCCTTGGAAAACGATCCTCGTGCGGACCGTCGCCGACGGCGGCGAGAGTTTTTATGTTTGCGGCGATCATCGGCGAACGCTCCCGCAACTGCGACGAGCCGCCTTGGCCGCGGAAATCTCAGCCGCTGAAATCTCAGCCGCGGAAGCCTCAGACACGGAGTGAGCCGACGGTATGCTTGCACGCTCGCGACTCGAATCGCTGCTCTCGAACTTCCCGAACCTGACGATCGGGTTGGTCGGCGATTTGTTCCTGGACCGCTATCTCGACATCGAGCCGGGAGTCGAAGAGATTTCGATCGAGACGGATCTCGAAGCCTATCAAATCGACTTGGTTCGCAACTCGCCCGGTGCGCTCGGCACGGTCATGAACAACCTCGCCGCGCTAGGCGTCGGGCGACTCGTTCCCATCACCGTGATCGGCGACGACGGGCAGGCGTATGATCTGCTCAAAGAACTTCGTCGGCTGCCGGTCGACGACTCGTACATGATCCAAGACGAGCATCGCTTGACGCCGACCTATACCAAGCCACTGAAGCAAGACGCTGGCGGCCATTGGCGTGAGCTGAATCGACTCGATCTCCGCACCCGAGCGCCGCTGTCGGTTGCCACGTCGAAGAAGCTTTACCGAAACTTGTCGGAGGCGCTGGCCAAGTGTGACGGGCTGATCGTGCTCGATCAAATCAACGAGACGAATTGGGGCGTCGTCAACGACCAGACGCGACAAGTGCTCGACGGACTGACCGCCGCGGACCCCGAGAAGCTGGTCTTTGTCGACAGCCGCAATCATCTCGGCTGGTTTCAAAGCGGCGTGTTGAAGGGCAATCGCGCGGAATTGCTCGGCGCGATCGAAACCCCCGACGACGAATCACTCACAGTCGAACAGGCCGCACAACAGCTGTCGCGCCGCACCGGCCGAGCGGTCTACGCGACGCTCGGTGAAGCCGGGATCTTGATTGCCCGGCCGGATGGCACATTGTCGCGTTCGCCGGCGCACCCCGTGAGTGGTCCAATCGACATCGTGGGAGCCGGCGACAGCGCGACCAGCGGCATTGTTGCGTCTTTGCTCAGTGGCGCGAGCGACCTCGAAGCCGCCGACATCGCGAACCTCGTGGCTGGAATCACCATCCAGCAACTCGGAACGACCGGAACTGCGACACCGCAACAGGTCTTCGATCGCCATGCGGAACTAACGTCGCACTAACTGTTTCCGGGACAATCGAACGACTGATTGAACAGAAGGAAACGGCGGAAACGAAGGGGTCGAATCACACCTTCGTTTCCTCCGTTACCTTCTGTTCGAAGAGCGCCACTCGCCTCCGAACTGTCGACTAGAGAACACGTATCAGCTACCAAGCGGCAACAAGAATGATCACATTGAAGACATGTGGGCGAGTCCTTGCTTCGTGGTGCGTGCGCGGGGAGACTAGTGATTCCAGCAAGAGATACCAAAACGCCTTGAACGGAGGATTGAAAAATGCGACTTGACTTGTGCGGCTTCACCATACTTTTGTGCTACTTCGTGAGTACGGCAACCGCCGCCGAACCTCTCCCGGCTGCCTACACGATCCCCACCATCGACCTTGCCGGTCAGAAGCATCGCCAGGTCGTCGTCGATCGCGAGGCGGGACAATATCTCGGCCATCCGACGACGGTGATGTTGGAAGACAATAAGACGTTGCTGTGCGTCTATCCAAAAGGTCACGGCCGAGGAGCGATTGTCTACAAACGCAGTGACGATGCAGGGTTGACCTGGTCGGATCGATTACCGACTCCGGAGAGCTGGGCGACGAGCCAGGAAGTACCGACGATCCATCGCGTTGTCGACGCGGAAGGAAAGAAGCGGCTGATTATGTGGTCTGGTTTGTACCCGGCCCGGCTGGCCGTCAGCGAGGACGATGGCGCGAGTTGGTCCGAGCTGAAACCGGTCGGTGAGTGGGGCGGGATCGTGGTCATGGGCTTCGTTGGCAAGCTTCAACGGCCCGGGCGCTACTTGGCGATGTTTCATGACGACGGACGCTTCTTCACCGAGAACGGCGTTCGCCAGAATCCCGTCGAGTTTCGTTTGTACAAGACGTTCTCGAACGACGGCGGAGTGACTTGGTCCCCGCCAGCGATGATTCAGAAAGACGCGGCCGTTCATCTTTGCGAGCCGGGTCTGATCCGCTCGCCGGACGGGAAACAGTTCGCGGTGTTGCTGCGCGAGAACAGCCGGCGTCGCAACTCGCACGTGATCTTCTCCGACGACGAAGGCCTGACCTGGAGCGAGCCGCGCGAGCTGCCGGCGTCTCTCACCGGCGACCGGCACACGGGAGTCTATGGTCCGGACGGCCGATTGTTCATCTCGTTCCGCGACACGACTCGCGAGAGTCCGACGAAAGGCGACTGGGTCGCGTGGGTGGGAACTTACGAGGACATTGTGGACGGTCGCGAAGGACAATATCGCGTCCGCTTGATGGACAATCACAAAGGTGCCGACTGTGCGTATCCGGCTGTTGAGATTCTGCCCGATGGGACGATCGTGACCACGACGTATGGACACTGGGAAAAGGACGAAACAGCGTATATCGTGAGCGTTCGATTGAAATTGAACGAACTCGACGAGATGCAGGCCGACAAGTAGTCAAACCGCTCGCCAGGGGTCAAGGCTTTCGCTGGTCGACGGACGGTATAATCCTCGGTTTCGCTTGTTGGTATCCACGCAGGGAGTCCTCACGTGATTATTGGTGTACCCAAAGAGGTCAAACAAGACGAATACCGTGTCGGCATGTTGCCGGTTGGCGTCGAGGAACTCGTGCGAGCGGGGCATACGGTCTTAATCGAAGCCGGCGCGGGATTGGGATCGGGGTTGCCGGACCACGAGTACCTCCAGGCCGGAGCCGAGTTGATCGTGTCGGCCAGCGAGATCTTCGGACGGGCCAACTTGATCGTCAAAGTGAAGGAGCCTCAGCCGAGCGAGCTGCCGTTGATTCGTCCCGGACAGGCGCTGTTTACTTACTTTCACTTTGCCGCCGATCGGGAGCTGACGGATGCGATGGTCGACTCGCAAGCAACCTGCGTCGCCTACGAAACATTGCAGGACCGCCAAGGCCGCTTGCCTTTGCTGACACCGATGAGCGAAGTCGCCGGCCGGATGAGCATTCAAGAAGGAGCCAAGTATCTCGAGCGGCCTCAGATGGGACGCGGGATTCTGTTGGGCGGAGTGCCCGGCGTGGCGCCGGCTCACATCACGATCCTTGGCGGCGGCGTGGTGGGAGCGAACGCGGCGAAGATCGCCGCCGGCTTTCAGGCCGATGTTGCCATTCTCGATATCAATATGGATCGCTTGCGGTACTTGGACGACATCATGCCAGCCAATGTCAACGTCTTGTATAGTGACCGCCATGTCATTCGGGAGCAGCTTCGGATGGCGGATTTGGTGATTGGCTCGGTGCTGATACCCGGTGCGAAAGCTCCGCGACTTGTCACGCGCGAGGACCTCAAGATCATGAAGCAAGGGAGCGTCGTGATTGATGTCTGCATTGACCAGGGCGGTTGTCTCGAATCAAGCCGGCCGACGACGCACAGCGACCCGACGTACATCGAAAGCGATGTCGTTCACTATTGCGTCACCAACATGCCGGGTGCCGTCGGACGGACCAGCACTTTCGCCTTATGTAACGTCACGCTCCCTTGGGTTCTTCAGATCGCCAAGCGAGGCATCGACGATGCCGCCCGGGACCTGGCACCGATCGCCTCTGCGATCAATATTCGCGGCGGAGCCATTACGAACCAGGCGGTTGCGGAGACGTTCGGGATGCCGTACAAACCGTTGTTCTGAGAAGCAGGAACGGAATATCGAATATCGAACAAGGAATGCTGAAGTCCGAAGAAACGCCAACCGATCCACTTTCCCCTTCGACATTCCTTGTTCGATATTCGATATTCAACACCTGCGCTGACCGCTCTCCGAATTAGAACGGAAGTTAAAGGAAATGACAGACAAAACTCCTCGCGTCGGGATTCTGATGGGAAGCGACAGCGACTGGCCCAAGATCAAGAAGGTCGCCGACGCATTGAATGAATTCGACGTGGCTTTTGAAGTCCGCGTGATGAGCGCGCATCGCACGCCGCATCTCGTCGCCGACTACGCCACGACCGCGATTGACCGCGGCTTGCAAGTGATCATCGCGGCTGCCGGTGGCGCGGCTCACTTGGCCGGCGTCGTGGCGGCGCACACGACGTTGCCCGTCATCGGCTTGCCAGTTCCCACGCCGGATCTCGGCGGACTCGATTCGTTACTGTCCACGGTCCAGATGCCAGGTGATGTTCCCGTCGCCAGCATGGCGGTCGGCATGGGCGGGCCTCGCAATGCGGGCTTGTTCGCCGTTCAAATCATGGCCACCGCCGACCCGGAACTCCGCCGCAAGCTCGTCGAGTTCAAGGCTCGGCTCATCGATCAGGTTGTGGAGAAAGACGCGAAGCTGCAACAAAGTCTGTAGCCGGTAGCGAGGTAGGCCGGAGCAAGGCTTCGCGCAGCTCCGGCAGCGGTATAAGGTTTGGGGAGGGCGAAGCTCCCGCTGAGCCGGTTCGGCAGGAGCCTCACTCCGCCGGTAACCTTTCATCCGCCGTTCGCCTTAACAGGGTCCGGCAGGTCACAAAATGTCCAACAACGACAAGATCGAGACGTTGCGTTGGGTCGGCGACGTCGACGGGCATCTGGTGATGATCGATCAGACGCTGTTGCCGGTTGAGTTCCGGGAGTTGGAATGCCGGTCGATCGAGCAAGTCTGGGAAGCGATCAAGCAACTGCGCGTCCGTGGCGCGCCGGCGATCGGAATCGCGGCTGGTTATGGCGTCTGTCTCGGGCTGCGAGGTGCCAATGACGCCGCCGCGCTACGGACTCGACTGGACAAGTCCGTTGACTATCTGGCCACAAGCCGTCCGACGGCAGTGAATTTATTTTGGGCACTCGATCGGATGCAGGCCAAAGCCGCGTCGCTCGAGGGTGAATCAGCCGCTTCGATCCGTGATGTCTTGCTCGCCGAAGCTCGCGCGATCCACGAAGAAGATCGCGCGATGTGTCACGCCATCGGGCGCTATGGTGCTGCCTTGCTGGAAGACGGACAGGGAGTCCTCACGCATTGCAACGCCGGTGGGCTCGCGACCGCGGAGTACGGCACAGCGCTATCCGTTTTCTTTACCGCCCAAGACGAAGGCAAGAACTTGCGCGTGTTCGTCGACGAGACACGGCCCTTGCTGCAAGGCGCGCGATTGACTGCGTGGGAGCTGACCAGGCGGAACATCGACGCCACGCTAATCTGCGACTCGATGGCGGCCCAAGTGATGCGGGAAGGCAAGGTCCAAGCCGTGATCACGGGCGCGGACCGCATCGCGGCCAACGGCGACACGGCCAACAAGATCGGCACCTATTCGATCGCCGTCTTGGCGCGAGCGCACGGCATCCCCTTCTACATTGCGGCCCCTTCCTCGACGTTCGACCTCTCGATCCCCAACGGCACCAACATCCCGATCGAAGAGCGCTCCTCCGAAGAGATCACCCACGGCTTCGGTCGCCAAACAGCTCCGACCGGCGTCAAAGTCTACAACCCCGCCTTCGACGTCACGCCTGCCGAGTACATTCAAGCCATCATCACCGAGCGCGGGCTGATCGATCCGGTCTCGGAAGCCAATATCCGGCGGATGCTTGGCTGCGTGTGACGATGTCAGTCACATGGTTTGGTGCAGCACTGGCTCACCTCTCTCGCGTCCCGATCTTTGCTGCAATGGAGCTGCTATCTCAGCAAACGGTGGTTAACCGTTGCATCCCTCTGCCAATCGTCCCGCGAATCGTTTGTTCGCGAGAGCGGAGTCACCGTGACCGCGGAACACAGGGCGATTGTTTGTTCGAAGTTGCGGAAGAAGTAGCATGTCCCCGTGGGCGTGCCAGCTCGCGAACGCCTGAACACACACGGCCCACGGGGCCATGCTACTCATTCGAAGGCACCGCAGATTAAACAAAACAAATACGCTGCCACGGAACAAGTCTAGAGGTTTTTCTCGCATCGACAGGTTATCCTTAGAAGAACCTTTGCCCCTACTGCACCTGGAGAATGATCGATGGCTGTGGTTGTTCAACGATGTCTTGGATTTCTGGCTCTGTGCGTTGCCACTTCGATGGGAGTGATCGTCGCTGCGCAAGAGGCCCCGTCGCAAGTCGCGAGTCCGCTGTCGCCGGAAGATTCGCTGAAGCATTTCAAACTGCTGGACGGTCTGCGGATGGAGCTGGTGGCCAGCGAACCGCAGGTGATCGACCCGGTGGCTGTTCGCTTTGATGAGAACGGACGGATGTGGGTTGTCGAGATGCGGGATTATCCGCACGGTCCGGCCGAAGGTGAGCAGCCGCGGAGCATGATCAAGACATTGGAAGATCGCGACGGCGACGGGTACTTCGAACATGTGCAAGTCTTCGCCGACAAACTGCTGTTTGTGACCGGAGTTCAACCGTGGCGCGGCGGTGTGATCGTGACGATGGCGGGCGAAGTCGCCTACATGAAGGACACGGACGGCGATGGACAAGTCGACTTGCGCGAGTCGTGGTACAAGGGCTTCACCCAAGAGAACTCCCAGCTGCGAGCCAATCACCCGTACTTCGGGCTGGACAATCACATCTACATCTCGAACGGTTTGCGCGGTGGTTCCGTGGTCGATGCGCGCAATCCGGACAGCAAGGTCGTGGTGCTGAACGGCAAGGACTTCCGCTTCGATCCGACAAGCTTCGAGTTCGAGGCGTTGACCGGTGTTGGTCAGTTCGGTTTGACCTTCGACGACTTCGGCAATCGCTTTGTTTGCAGCAACCGCAATCCGCTGATCCATATTGTTCTCGAAGATCGCTTTATCGCTCGCAATCCGAGCTACGCGCCACCGGCTGCGGTCCATGACGTCGCCGCGTCCGGCGAGGATTCGCGGATCTTCCCGATCAGCCGCGCTTGGACGACGTCGAACCTGCATGCCGGTCAATTCACGGCGGCTTGCGGTTGTATGATCTACCGCGGCAACGCCTTGCCCAAACGTTTCTACGGCAACGGCTTCACTTGCGACCCGACCGGCAATCTCGTCCATCGCGAACTTGTCGGCGCTGACGGCGCGACATTTTCTTCACGGCCCGCACGGGATGGCGTCGAGTTCCTCGCGTCGCCCGACGAATGGTTTCGCCCCGTTAACTTGGCGGACGGGCCGGATGGAGCTTTGTATGTCGTCGACATGTATCGGGCCGTGATTGAGCATCCGCAGTTCATGCCCGACGAATTGAAGCAGCGGCCCGATTTGGCGCTCGGAACCGATCGGGGCCGCATCTGGCGGATCACCGCTCAAGTGAAACCCGATCTGTACCGCTGGCCCAAGCTGTCCGATACAGCGGGCAGTTCGCTGCCCACTTTGCTCGAACATCCCAACTCGTGGCAGCGCGAAACCGCCGCACGGCTGTTGTACGAGCGGCAAGATCAAGCGGCCGCCGAGGGGCTGAACCGCTTGGTCACCAGCGGCAACATTCCGGCGGCGCGAGTGCATGCTCTCGGGGCACTTGCGGGACTTGGCGCGCTCAGCAACGAACAGATTCAGCACGGCTTGCGCGACGAAGATCCCTCCGTTCGAGCACAGGCGATTGTGCTCTCGTCGGCACGCGTGACCGACGCGCCGAGCCTTCGAAAAACGATCATTGCGTTAGCCGGCGATGACTTTCCGCAAGTTCGCTTTCAAGCGGCACTCGCGCTAGCGCCGGTAGTTGATTCTGAAGAGGTCACTGCCCTGCGCAACATCGTCCTTGCCGATCCCACGGACGTTTGGACGAGAAGAGCAGTCGCCATCGCCAGCGGCCAGCGGAGCTTGGAACTCTTGGAGGGCATCGTCAGCCAGCTGCCGTGGGGCGGACGGGCGGCCAAGCCGGACGAGATCGACCTGATCCGCGAGTTTGTCACGCTGGCGACCGCGAGCCAGGAAGAGGATGCTGAGTCGCGCGTCCTCGCGGCGATCCTCGACCTGCCGTCCAATGAACAAGCGGATCGTTTGAGACGCATCTCACTACAAACCTTCGCGGCAGCATTGCCGCGCCGTCGAACGAGTCTCGCGGCCGTGCTGAAGGACACGGTTGAACCGGAACGTGTGGAGGCGGTCGAGGCGATGTTCGCTCACGCGGCAGTCATTGCGCAGGATCCGTCGCAGGAGCCAACCGATCGAGTTGAAGCGGTGAAGCTGCTGGCCAACGACGAGGCTAACCACGCCGCGATCGTTGCGCTGGCTTTGTCCGAGCCGGTCCAGTTGGTACGAATCCAAGCGATCAACCAGCTGAGCCGTTCCGCCGACCCAATGCCTTGGCACGAACTGCTCGCCAAGTTCCCCGGCCACTCGCCCTCGATTCGCCGCGCCGTGATTGATGCTGCGCTAGCGAACGCGGATCGCACGACGATGCTGCTCGACGCGATCGAATCAAGCGAAATCAAACCCGCTGAACTCGAGCCGGCGCAAGTTAGCCGCTTATTGAAACATCGCAGCAGCGAACTGCGGGATCGCGCGGGCAAGCTGTTGGCGGCGGCCGTTCCCGAGGACCGCCAGAAAGTGCTGGCCGATTATCAGGTCGTGCTAAAGTTGGAAGCGGATTCCAAGCGGGGCCAACCCATCTTCCAAAAGAATTGCGCCACTTGCCATCGCATCGGCGACATCGGCGTGAACGTGGCACCCGACATCTCGGATTCACGCACCAAGCAGCCAGCACAGATCTTGGCCGACGTGTTGCAACCCAATCGCGCGATCGACAACAACTACATCAGCTATTCCGTACTCACGGTCGACGGGCAAGCCCTCACCGGGATCATCGCCGCCGACACGGCAACTTCGATCACGTTGCGACAGCCAGAGAACAAATCGATCACGTTGCTCCGCACCGACATCGAAGAGATGCGGTCGAACGGCGTTTCGCTGATGCCGGAAGGCCTCGAAAAAACGATCCCGCCGCAAGACATGGCGGATCTGATTGCGTTCATTAAGAACTGGCGTTATCTCGACGGCAGGACGCCGTTGGGTTCCGGCGGCGAGTAGTGGTACGTGGCTGTTCGCTCCGCGAACATGCGCACTTTCGCGGAGCGAAAGGCCACGTATGACTACCCGGTTCCAGCCGGATCGAAGTAGTCGGGTTCGCAACCTTCCTTCCACTTGATGTTGCAACCGATGCTCGGTGTCTGGTCTTCGGGCACTGCTTCGCCGGCCAGGACGGTATCGATCGCGCGGCGAAGATCCTCGCCCGTCACGGGAATCCCGTTGCCGGGACGACTTGCATCGAGTTGGCCGCGATAGACCAGTTTCTGCTCGCCATCGAACAGGAAGAAGTCCGGCGTGCAGGCGGCTTTGTAAGCCTTGGCGACTTCCTGCGTCTCGTCATACAGGTAGGGGAACGAGTAGCCTTGAAGTTCCGCCTCGTGAATCATTTGTTCCGGCGAGTCGGCGGGATGACCGCTCACGTCGTTCGAACTGATTCCGACGATGGCGACGCCGCGCGATTGGTATTCGTGGCCAAGGCGAGCCAGTTCCGACGCGACATGTTTGACGAATGGGCAGTGGTTGCACATGAAGATCACGAGCAACGCGGGGCTGCCGTCAAAATCGGACAGCGAAACCGTCCGGCCGTCGACGTTGACCAATGAAAAATCGGGAGCCTTCGTCCCAAGCAGTAGCATCGTACTTGCTGTCTTGACCATGATCCGATCTCCTGTGTTTCGATAGCTGTTGTCTTGCAGCGAGTTTAGCGCATGCGAGTGGACTCGTCTATTGGTTGGGGTGCGTGGTAGCGTCGATTCTATCTCGGACCAGCTGCCCAGCTCAGGACGCGATGCGGTTGATGTGTTATTCTTCGTTGCAGCCGCAATGTCAGTCCGCGGGTTCCTGCCGCCAGACTTTGGCTCACATCCACAGAACACCGCGTCAGATGACTAAGCTCACCCTTAACCAGCTTTCCAGCCTGCTGTTCGACGCCTGCGATGACTTGCGCGGGAACATGGATGCGTCGGAGTACAAGGAATACATCTTCGGCATGTTGATTCAGACGCGCGACTACATCAGCCAGTGCGGCGGGAACGCAAAGGATGTGGCGGTCTTTCGGGCAGGAGAGCATTGGCACGACGAGGTCCATCTGCAAAATGAACATGCTGCTGCACGGCATCCCGCACGCCGACATCCGGCAGGAAGACACGCTCCGCCGGCCGCAGCACAAGGCGGACAGCAACGAGCTCAAACGCTACGACCGCGTGCTGGCCAATCCGCCGTTCAGTCAGAACTACATCAGAAAGGTCATCGAATACCCCGGCCGCTTCGCCGTCTGGATGCCAGAGAAGGGGAAGAAGGCGGACCTGATGTTCGTGCGGCACATGGTCGCGGTGCTGAAGGCGGACGGGAAAATGGCCACCGTCATGCCGCATGGCGTGCTGTTCCGAGGCGGCGAAGAGAAGGAAGCTCGCAAGCACTTCATCGAGCGCGGTTGGCTGGACGCGGCGATCGGTCTGCCGGCCGGGCTGTTCTATGGCACGGGCATTCCCGCCTGTGTGCTGGTGATGAACAAGAAGGCCGCCGCGCAGCGGAAGCACGTCATCTTCATCAACGCCGACCGCGAGTTCCGCGAAGGCAAGGCGCAGAACTTCCTGCGTCCCGAAGACATCTCCAAGATCGTCCACGTCTATCGCACGTTGTCGCAGGGGACCGAGACCGAAGTCCACGTCTATGCCCGCCGCGTACCGGTCAGCGAGATTGAGGCCGAGGATTTCAATTGCAACATCCGGCGTTACGTGGACAACGCGCCGCCTCCCGAGCCGCACGATGTGCGGGCTCATCTGCATGGTGGAGTCCCCCGTCGTCGAGATCGAATCGCTCGGCCGTTACTGGTCGAACTACGCCGGCCTGCGCGAGCGTGTGTTTCAACCGCGTAAAAGGTCTTGCTCGATGGCAACAAGTCCTGACCCCGGAGGGGTCGCAGCCATTAGCCGGGGGTTGAGGAGCGTCAGCGACGATACCCCCGGTCGCAAATCATCAACGACATGCACCCCGGCAGGGGTGCCAGCGCTGTCCGCGCCGACGCTGCGACCCCTGCCGGGGTCGAATCCCGATGCCTCCGATTCCGGTTCCGGGGGTGTCGCTGCGCTCAACCCCCGGCTAATGGCTGCGAAGCCTCCGGCTTCAAACGCTGACCAGCCTCCGGCTTCAAACGCTGACCAGCCTCCGGCTTCAAACGCTGACCAGCCTCCGGCTTCAAACGCTGACCAGCCTCCGGCCTCAAACGCTGACCAGCCTCCGGCCTCCATGAATGCAACTGACGTCTACGCCGACTTCTCTCCCGCCGTGACGGATCGCCGAGCGTTGGCCGAACTGGTGAAGACCGACCCCGGCATCGCCGCAGCACAGGCGACGTTTCAGACGACGCTCGAAGCGTGGTGGCAGAAGAACGCGCCGAGCATCGAACAACTCGCGCCTCAGAACGGACAAAAGGGAAACGTCTACGAATTGCGGCGTACACTGCTGGCCGACATTGCCGAGACGTTCGCCGGGCAGAGCTTGCTGACCGATCATCAGGTGCGTGGCGAGTTTGCTCGGTATGTGGATGACCTCAAGGCCGAACTGAAAGAATTGAACGCCCAGGCCAAGCTGGCCAAGAAGGAGAAGCAGCCTGGTGATTGGGAGACCTGCAAAGCCGCAGCGGCCGCGATCGAAGCGCGACTGGCTCGGCACAAGGGGCTGGAGGACGAAGCGAAGCAATTGAAGTCGGACCTGCGGGCCACGGAGAAGAAGCAGGAAGAACTCGTTGCCGCCGCGCGAGCGAAGATCGACCGGGACGAAGCCCGCCGAGTGATCCTCGACCGCCTCCACCGTCTGCTGATCGAGACTTACGCCGGCTACCTGCGCGCCGACCAGCGGGCGTGCCTAGCCGCGTTGGAGAACCTGCACGCGAAGTACGCCGTCACCGCCCAGGCCATCGAGAGCCAACGCGACGCAGCCGCCGCGAAGCTCAAGGGGTTCTTGAAGGAGTTGGGATATGAGTGAGGCATCAATGACAACTCGCATTGAAGCCGGAGGCTTCAATGCGAGTAGCCGGTGGTCGAGCGCAGCGATACCACCGGTTCACGGTCCCGATCCATTGCATTGCATCCCGGCAAGGATGCCAGCGTCGGGCGTCGCTCGGCTGCGCCCCCTACCGGGGTCGAATGTTTTTTGGGGGCGGCGAACCGAGCGTCACATCGACGTGGCAAGGGTGTTCGTCCGCGAGTCGTCGTGCCAAGGACAGCGGGCGGAAGTCGTGACTACCGACGGCTTCCATTGCTTCTGCCCAGTTTGCCTTATTCAGCGTGACGCCGCCGTAGTCGGACCAGCTTCGCGATCTGGCGGGGCCGACCAGGATCGGAGCATTTGCGCCGCGAGCACGGGTGCCGAGAATTCGCAACAGGCTCCGCGCACAGACACCTTTGCCGTAATCGGAAATCAGCAGCACGTCGCCAGGCGGCGGTGCGGACAGGAATCTCGCCCCGTGGTCACCGATGGGCGTCGTTACCTCACGATCACAACGGTCTGTCCGGCGGCGATGGCTGTTGATGCGCGGCTTGCTGGTGTCGATCGACGCAGCAAACAAGCAGAATAGAAGAAACTCGCAAAATCGCAAAATCCACCACCGCGCACAGTGAAGCTGATGCATATTCGTGTTCGCTGCCTGCGGAGGTGATCGCGACCGAGGGCTCGAACCGCAATCGCTAACTCGCGGAGGTCGCCCCCACCGCCGCGTCGAAAGTCACTCGGGGTAATAAATAGCGGCGGTGTGCGCCACCGCATGCACGGAGGTCGCTCCGCCTTGGAGACAGACCTCCTTTGGCCGGGGGATAGACGTCCTGCCAGCGTCTGGACCCAGGCGACGAATTCAAACGAGTTCTACGGTGCCGTCACGGTGATCCCGAATTGAACCGGTAGAAAACCGACGGTGACTTCCTGCCCGGCGAATTCGTTTTGGGTCACACAGGCGAGGCCGATCGGGGGGTCTTCATCGATTTGGCCGTCCTCGTGCTTGTCGATACCATCGATGGGGTCTTCGTTGAAAAATCCATCGCCGTCATCGTCCACTGCCGGTTCGATCCTCCACTCGACAAGTCCGTCGTCGTTTGTATCGCCCCGACTGATCCACACTGAACCCTCGAGCGTCGCTACAATTCGCTTCACAACGTTGTCGGTCAGGGCTTAGAATAGTCACTGGTTTGAACTAGCAATTGCTTCCTTTCGAGTCGATTCCGTCATGAAATTTTGGGTGAAAAGCTGTCGTCTCTTCTCCATAACGCTTCTACCCTTCGTTTTCGCGGTCACCATCGGTCATGGCCAGGAGGCACCTGCGGTGGAGAATACGAAAATCTCCTTCCGCCGGGAGATCCAACCGATTTTTGCCGAGCATTGTGGGAAGTGCCACGGCCTGGACTCGTCGACGCGCAAGAGCGGCCTACGCCTGGACGTCCGTGATCAGGCACTCCAGGGGGGCGATTCGGAACGTCCGGCGATCATTCCGAACAAGCCGGAGAAGAGTCACTTGATCGAGCGAGTCTCCGCGACGGATGAGGATCTGCTCATGCCCCCTCTGGGTGAAAAGAATCCACTATCGAAAGAACAGATCGATGCGCTTGCGACGTGGATTCAACAGGGAGCGGAATACGATGCTCACTGGGCGTTTGAGCGGCCGCGAAAGATACCGCTTCGGGCAGACCTCGATCATCCCGCGAAAGCCCACCCCGTGGACGCAATCGTGGCCGAGAAACTCGGTCAAGGCAACCTGCAATTGTCACCGCCGGCCCCGCCCGACATCCTTTGCCGACGCGTTTACCTGGACCTGATCGGGTTACCGCCATCTCCGGCTGAGTTGGATGCCTTCGGTCGCGACGGATTGGAGGCGACCGTCGACCGCTTGCTCGCCGACGAGCGGTTCGGCGAGAAATGGGCGCAGCATTGGCTCGACGTCGCTCGCTATTCCGACACAAACGGTTACGAGAAAGACATGAGTCGTGAGCAATGGATTTGGCGCAATTGGGTGATTAATGCGATCAACGCCGATATGCCGTACGATCAGTTCATCATTGAACAACTCGCTGGAGATCTTCTTCCCAACGCAACGCAGGAGCAGATCATCGCGACGGGGTTCCTTCGAAACAGCATGATCAACGAGGAAGGCGCGATTGTTGCCGAGCAGTTTCGGATGGTCGAGATGTTCGACCGCATGGACTGTGTCGGCAAGGCAGTGTTGGGGCTGACCATTCAGTGTGCGCAGTGCCACAGCCACAAGTTCGACCCGATCACGCACGACGAATATTACGGCCTGTTCGCGTTTTTCAACAATTCCTTCGAAGCGCGGTCGAACGTCTATTCGCCGGCCAAGTTACAGGAGATCGCTGCAATCCAACAGGTGATTGGCGCGATTGAAGATGGGGTCCGCGAGCAGAAGCCTGATTGGAAGAATGAAATCTCCGCCTGGGAGCAGCAGGTACTCGCCAAGGAGCCCGAATGGAACGTCCTCAAGTCGATCGAGTTGGGCAGCGTCAGTGGGTTGAATCACCCCCGGCAACTGGACGACGGTTCGCTGATCATGTTGGGTCATTCGAGTGCCGAATTCTTCGTGGTGGCCGAGCCCGATGTGATGGGAGTGACAGGAGTGCGACTCGAGGTCCTGACGCATGGCGATTTGCCGAGCCGAGGGCCCGGGCGAGATCGTGTTGGCAGCTGGGACATCACGGAATTCGAGGTATTGACCAAATCACCCGACGATAAGGAATGGAAGGCTTTGGAGTTGGCTGAAGCGACAGCCGACTTCTCGCAGGCATTGGAAGAGACCAAGGATTCGAAGCAACGCCGAGGCCCTGTCTCACTCATGATCGACAAGGTGAAGGAATCGCGCTGGACGGCGGATCGTGGGCTAGAGCGTCGCAACCAAGCCTCCGTTGCCGTCGTTCGCCTGGCCAGTCCGGTTGATGTTCCGTTGGGGACGCACATCAAATTCGTATTGCATATGACTCAAATGGTCGGCTGCTGCCGGATTAGTATCACGACGGCGGAAGCTCCCGCGGCACAGCCGGTCGATTATCAAGCGATACTCGCCATGAAGAGGGCACCTGAAGAGCGAACGGACGCGGACAATGCGACCATTTTTTCGGCCTGGGCAAAGACCCTTCCCGGCAACGAGTCGCGGGCCACTTCGATCGACGAGCAATGGAAGCGATTCCCGTCCGCGGACACCTCGGTATTGCATCTTGCCGAACGCACCGGCCCCTATCGTCGTGTCAGTCACCTATTAGGCCGAGGGGCGTGGGACCAACCGCAGCAGGCGGTGCAGCCACACGCACTCTCGATCCTCCACGAGTTTCCCGAGACAAAGCGGAGCGACCGACTGGCGCTGGCACGTTGGCTGACCAGCAAGGAATCGCCGTTAACGGCTCGAGTTGCGGTGAATCGAGCGTGGCAGGTGATATTTGGCGAAGGGTTGGTGTCGAACGCGGAGGACTTTGGAACTCGCACGCCTGTCCCGGAGTATTTGGAACTATTGGACTGGCTGGCGGTCGATTTGATGGAGAGCCAATGGAGCCACAAGGCTCTGCTGCGAAGAATCGTGACGAGCAAGGTATATCAACAGACATCCACGGTAGATGCCGAGCGGTTTCGCCAGGATCCCCGAAATCGGCTCCTGGCCCGCGGACCGCGTTTTCGAGTCGATGCGGAAGTGGTACGCGATCTCGCCCTCTCGGTATCCGGGCTGATGACACAAAAAGTCGGGGGCCCGAGCATCATTCCTCCAGTGCCAAAGAACGTGCTGGACTACAACTTCGTCGTGCCGAATTTTTGGACGCCGGCTGAGGGGGCGGAGCGATATCGCCGAGCGATCTACGTGTTTCGAAAACGGTCGATGCCCGATCCTGTCTTGTCCAATTTTGACGCCCCCAATGGCGACATGGCCTGTGCGCGTCGGCCCCGATCGAATACGCCGTTGGCTGCATTGACCGGCTTGAACGAGACGGTCTTTGTCGAGGCAGCTCGAGCGTTGGCGTTGCGAATTCTTCGCGAGGGCGGCGCAGGAGTGGAAGATCGCATCAACTACGGCTTCCGTCTTTGCACATCACGATACCCCAACGAAGCGGAACAGCGAGCGATTACGGGACTGCTTTCATCGCAGCGCGTACGGATTGCCGAAGGTTGGCTCAACCCTCGTGAAATCACGACTGGCGATGCGGGCAAGCTTCCCGATTTGCCTCCCGACACGACACCCCAGGACGCCGCCGCGTGGACGCTCGTCGCCCGCGTGTTGTTAAATCTGGACGAAACGGTCAGTAAGAATTGATTTATTTCGGAAAGTGCAGAGTCGATAACATGAACATTGAACGCCCAATTCACGAGGCTCTCGCGACGACACTCCGTCGACGCTGGTTCCTCGGCCAATGTGGCGTAGGCCTGGCCGGAATCGCAGCCAATACGCTCGGCGCCCATGCCGGCCTGAATTCCTTGGTAGCCGCCGAGAGCGCGAATCCGCTGGCGGCTCGCACGCCACATTTCCCCGCCCAGGCGAAACGCGTCATCTACATGTTCAATGCGGGTGCTCCGAGCCATCTGGAGCTGTTTGATCACAAGCCAGAGCTCACGAAGCGAGATGGGCAATTGCCCCCTGCCGAGCTCTTGAAGGGTTACCGCGCGGCGTTTATTAATCCGAACTCGGCACTCTTGGGGCCCAAGTACAAATTCGCGCAACACGGCGAATGCGGGATGGAATTGAGCGAAGTGTTACCGCATACAGCTCAAATTGCCGACGATATTTGCCTGATCCGTACGATGCAGACCGAGGCGGTCAATCACGCGCCCGCCCAAATCATGATGAATTCGGGTTCGCAGCAGTTTGGGCGGCCGAGCTTTGGTGCCTGGACGCTCTACGGACTTGGTTGCCCTGCCGAGGAATTGCCAGGATTCGTGGTACTCACCAGCGCCAAGGGGACTAGTGGTGGCGCGAGCAATTATGGAGGTGGGTTCCTGCCGACGCTGTACGGTGGCGTGCCATTTCGATCGGCCGGCGACCCGATCCTCTACCTTTCGAATCCGAGTGGAGTGGATGCCCAGGCGCAACGTGCTTCGCTAGATGCACTCAACCAACTCAACCGCCAGGCCCTTGAGAGTGCAGGCGACCCCGAGACAGCGGCGCGCATCCAGAGTTACGAGATGGCGTATCGGCTACAGACCAGTGCCCCCGAGTTAATGGACCTCGGGAGCGAATCGAAGGAGACGCTTGAATCGTACGGAGTGAAAGATCCCAACGAAGCGAGCTACTCGCGAAATTGCCTCTTAGCCAGGAGGCTGGTCGAGCGGGGCGTACGGTTTGTTCAGCTGTTTCACGAGGCGTGGGATCAGCATGGGAACTTGACGGCTGATGTGAAGAAAAACACGGACGCCACGGATAAACCGAGTGCCGCCTTGGTCAAGGACCTCAAACAACGCGGGCTCCTCAAGGATACACTCGTCATTTGGGGAGGCGAGTTTGGCCGAACTCCGATGGTTCAGGGAGGCAATGACGGAAGGGATCATCACAATCGCTGCTTTTCAGTCTGGCTCGCCGGCGGTGGCATCAAAGCGGGGCACACCTACGGAGAGACCGACGACTTGGGCTTTAATGTGGCGGACAATCCGGTCCACGTGCATGACCTCCATGCAACGCTGCTTCAGCAACTCGGCCTGGACCACACTCGCCTCACCTATCGGTACCAAGGACGCGATTTCCGTCTCACCGATGTGCATGGCAAGGTCGTCGAAGGGGTCCTCAGTTAGCGTCTCAAGAAAAGATAGGACGGGCACTCTTGCCCGTCTATTGATTTTGATTTGATCCGCACACCAGCGACAAGATCGCCAATTTCCGGGAGAGGCTGTGAAAAAATAGTCTCGCAGCGATATAGTCGCCTTTCGCTTCGCGAAAATAGCGGGGAACCATCGGCACGGTGTTACAGTCACCGAATTGCTTCAAGCGTCGGTGAGCGCAACCGACGTCGTTTGGCCAATGTCGTTGCGCGCACAGGACGACAACACATGAGCGCGCAAGCGATTACTTAAGAAAACCGCTACGGATAACGGATGCTGCACTCAACTCGTCGTTTGCAGCGTCATCGAGAGCAAGTAACTCGCGCAATTGCGCAGTCAGACTCGCTTGAGCTTCTTGGTCGAGCATTTGCTTCTGATATTGTTGCTGCGGCTTGTCGCGGCGACAGTAAAATGCGTGAACCGCTGTGCGTGGCTTGGCGGTCTGATTCGCTAATCCACCGTGCCACAGATGGGCATTCATTACAATCACCGAGCCAGCTTTGCCTGTCAATATGATTTCATCCTCGTGCGGTGCGGACGCGTCGTTCAAAACATCTTGGGGAAGCTGTCGCCAACGATGCGAACCTGGAACTGCGCGCATAGCTCCGTTGCGATTTGTGAAGTCGTCGAGCATCCATACACTGTTGCAGACCCAATCGCCATGATCATCCGGTATCGCGCCCATGTCGCAATGCAGTGGCTGCGGATTGGAGTTGTGTGGGTTTGCCGACCGAGCATTTGCGCTGCTCAGTTTGCAGTCACCGCCGAGAACGTGACGAACCAGTTCGAGTACACGTACATCGGAGACGACCCTTTGAAAGATAGAACCCTTGTTGACGAGGTTCGCCAACCGTCTAGCGCCGGATTCCTGCCGAAATTCTGCGCCGGCGGCTTGTCCCTCTGCTTCGAACAGCTCCTCGACTCGTATGCGCAACTCGGCCAGCAATGCATCAGACATCAAGGCTGGCAACACGACGTAGCCCAGTTCATCGAGTTGACGTTGCTGCAATGTGAGGTAGGACATTGTCACGCTTGGCATTCTGAATCAGGCGTTTCCATCATAGATCATCATAAGCGAGATACGGGCGGACGGCACCTAGCGGCTCCACGGCATCCACTTTGAGATCGATATACCGCTCGCGGTTGAAAGTGGCACTTTCATAAAACCTGTACGTTGGCCTTCCAAGGCCGTCGTACGAAAGCGTCAACGCCCTCCGCGAGCGGTATATTGATACGCCTCCGCCTCCAGAACACAGTCGAATTATCTAGCCGCGCTGCTATGATTGACAGCGATTCGGAGCACCACCATGACAATCAACAGAGCCTCTACATGAAGCGAATCGCGCTCCTTGCGCTGTTACTAGTGCCGATCGCTGGCGTCGTGTCCGTCGTCTCGTCTCGGCCGCGACACGCCAATTCGTCGCATCAAGAGACGGTCATCGTGCTCAAGGGCGCGGTTCAGTTCGGCGAGGACCATGCGTTTACGCGGACAATCCGCAAGTTTGAAGAGCTTGTCGAGAAATACTACGACAAGCCGATTCGGTTTGAACTTTACAAAAACAGTGAACTGGGACTCGAGAAGGACTACTTCACCTATATGAGTTTGGGCTACGCCATCGACTACGCAGTCGTATCGCCCGCCCACATGTCGACCTTTTCGGAAGCTGCACCCTTGATGGACATGCCATTCTTGTTCCGCGATTTAGAGCATTGGAACAAGACGCTCCAGAGCGACGCGTTACAACCCATTGGCGACGAGCTGGCAAATAAGGCAGACGTGATGTTGATCGGTTACGCGGGCGGCGGCATTCGAAATCTGATTGTGAACCGGCCGATCCGCAACGTGCAGGAACTCAAGGGACTGAGCATGCGTGTGATGGGCGCGCCGATTCAGACTCGTATCTTCCAAGAGATGGGTGCGTCGCCAAGCGTGATTGCGTACAGCGAAGTTTATAACGCGATTCAAACGGGCGTCATCGACGCGGCGGAAAACGAAGCGGCCGGGATACAACAAATGAAATTTTATGAAGTGGGACCAGAGATTTCGCAGACTCAGCATGCAATCACAGTCCGGCCATTGTGTTTTAGCGGCAAGACGTTTCGAGGATTGCCAGCCGATTTGCAAAAGGCGATTGTTCGTGCCGGTCGCGAAGCCGGCGCGTTCGGACGCCAGCTCGAGTCGGGGGAAGATGCGGCGATCCTGGCCCGCCTGGAGAATGAAGACAAATTACGTACACACACCTTTACCGACCGCGACGAGTTACTGCGGTTGGTCGAGCCGGTGCAAAGAGCCTACGCCCAGCAAATCAACGCTGAAGATCTTTTGGACCGCATCAACTCGCTTCGATAGCATGACAACGCTTGCCAAAATCACAACATCGTCAATCGACATGTACTACGTGTTGCTCAAGTTCGTGCTTGGGTTGTTGATGTTCTTGATGACCGCTGTCGTTTTGATGCAGATTCTCTCGCGCTATTCGGGGATCATCCCACGCTACGTTTGGACGGAAGAGGCGGCCCGATTCTGTTTCGTGTGGATTGTGATGATCGGCTCGATGATCGCCGTCCGCGACGATTCGCATTTCAAAGTCGATCTACTGTCTTTCGCGGAAAACGATCGACAGAAGGGAATCGGCCAGTTGATCGTCCACCTTGCGATGTTGCTGCTGGCGATTGTGTTTGCCTGGTACGGCTGCCTGTTCGCCAGCTTCGGGCTGATGCAACACTCCGAGATGAGTGGCATCAATATGCTGAGCATCTACGTCGCGTTTCCGTTGGCGGGCGTGACCTGGGCGGTCTTTCTGTTGGAACGAATTGTCGGTGACGCGCGATTGCTCACTGGCCCCGCGGCGAAAGCTCGCGCAATCATGCCTAGCCAGAAAGAAGATGAATGAGTTCGGGTGAAGCCGCCGTCATCATGTTTGGCACATTTGCAGTGCTGGTTGTGCTGCGCATCCCCGTTTCGTTTGCGCTGGGACTCGCCTGCGTGCCGATGATGTTGCTTGACGAGCGGCTGACGCCCATCTTATTGATCAACGAAATGTGGAAGTCATACAACTCCTTCATTCTGCTGGCCGTACCATTCTTTCTGCTGGCCGCCAACTTGATGAACGCAGCGGGAATTACCCAGCGGTTGGTTGATCTGTCACGAGCGACGGTTGGACATCTGCCGGGTGGTTTGGGGCACGTCAATGTTCTGGTCAGTATGTTGTTCGCCGGCATCTCTGGTTCGTCGACGGCAGATGCGGCGGGGATTGGTTCATTGATGATTCCCGCGATGAAGAAACAGGGTTACGACCCGAGTTTTTCGGTTGCGATCACAGCATGCTCGTCTGTGATGGGTGTGATCATTCCTCCCAGTATCATGATGATCGTCTGGGGCGGATTGATGTCGGTCTCGATCGGTGGTTTGTTCATGGCCGGCATCGTCCCTGGAATCATGATCGCGCTGTTCATGATGGGTACAGTACTGGTGTATGCCAAACGCCGCAACTATCCGGTTTACGAACGGGCCACTCGCAAAGAGTTCTTCAGGGCACTCGGCAGCGCCAGTCTCGCGTTGGTGACGCCAGCGATCATCGTGGGGGGCATCGTGGGTGGTTTTTTCACACCCACCGAGGCGTCGGTGATCGCAGTGGTTTACTCGGCTGTTTTGGGCGGCGTCATCTACCGATCAATTACGCCCCGACAATTTCCCAAAGTGTTTTACGAGTCGGCTCGTTTCGCCGCGATCTCGCTTTTTTGCATCGGCACGGCGTCGGCGTTTGGCTGGTTGCTGGCCTACTACCGAGTGCCCCAGGCTGTGGTTGATGTGATGGCGGGATGGGGGACGGGCCTGGTGGCCACAGGCTTCTTGATCGCCGCATCATTCTTGTTCGTCGGCATGTTCATCGACGCGATTCCCGCCATCATCATCCTCGGCACAGTGCTCGTTCCACTGGCAGACAACGTCGGCATGCACCCCATTCACTTCGCGATTATCGGCGTGATCGCGCTGGCGTTCGGCCTGGTTACGCCGCCGTATGGATTGTGCTTGCTGATCTCGTGTTCGCTGGGCGAAATCAAAGTAGTCAATGCTTTGAAAGACGTCGGCATCATTTTGGTTCCCATGATGATTCTGCTGATCCTTGTGATTGTCTTTCCCGAGTTTGTCTTGTTCCTTCCTCGGTGGATCACACCGCAGTTTCTATAGTGATTGCGTATTCAAAACGAACGTCGGCAAGAACAGGGGACGGAGTCAAAGAAGTTATTGCTGAAAGTTGTGGACTAGCTGATAAGTAAAAAGGCGGCGTTTCCTGCTGGTGGTCTTCAGCTTTGTTTCATCAGTGGCCCGACGAGGGTAACGAGGATACGCCTTGAGGAAAACGTGGAGCCGAACGACACTGCCGACTTTGCATCTTCGCCGGGCTTCACCGGATGAACGGCGTGGTCGCACGAAACTCGCATCGGCCGCCCGCGTCTGCGCCCAACCTAAACCTGCGTCGGTGTCCGCGACCCGAGGGCAGTTTCGCGTTTGCCGAAGATCACCACTGGTGTGTCAGAATGATGGTGCGCGGCGTAGGCGGTCTCGGTTGCTTGACGGCCGCGCTACTGCCACATGACGACAACTCCGCAGTCAGTTGGGCCGAAACCGTTCGGCGTACATGACGTCAACCGAATGCGAGATACCGGGATTCCCCCCGCGCGTCGGTGTAGCCATCCAGGGTCGTGATCGCGGGAGGGTTCGAAGCGTCGGTGGGCGCAACCGAAGTCTCGAACCCGCATGGCTTGCGCGGGTCGGTCGTTTCGACCGACGCACTCAACAGCTCGCAAGATCGCCGGTCATGAATCGTTCATTTCGACGTGCAAGCCAGATCGGGGCTGTCATCCATTCGATTGCTCGCCGCGATGAATTCCGGCGACCTTGTGGATCAAATGGTTAGCTGCAATGCCTGACCCCCGCGCGCGAGAGTCGCGGCCGCCTCGCGGTTGCTCCGCTGGCATTCAATCGTGGCCAATTGGGGGAGCGGAAGCCACGGCGGAAGGCACGTTCTTCGGCTTCGTCTCCCGTATAATCAACGCTGTCGCTCAATCGGCCTCAGATGGCGACCGGCAGAGCTGTGCCGTTTGTTTTCACGATGCGTCAGAATCGGGAATCTCTTGAAACTTTTCGCTGGCGATGATCGTCGCTATCTGAAGCAGGCTCCGATTCGTTGGTTCAAGGAACATCCGATGCGTTTCTTCGCGGCACCGCGGAACGTCTCATTTATGACCAGTCAGCGCTTGTGATGCGCCGGCGCAAGTGCGTACACCGACGTTGGCGGGCTCTCGTAGCGGGGCTTGAGTTGCAGCGACGGGAACTGCGAATAGTGCCGGTTCTGGTGCAGATTGGCGTCCTGCTACCAGTCACAATATTCTGGACTTTTGGACGCGAGTTCTCGCGCGGAAAACTCCAGAATGTCGTGGTAAACAGCACGGCAACCGTTGCCAGTTGCGGTTAGGCTGAATACTTTCACTTCACGGGATCAACTCCCGAAGCCCCTGACTTCCCAGCTTATTAAGTAGCAATTCGAAAACAATTATTGAAAATCTACTAAGAAAGCAGGCCGTGGTGGTTCTTCCCCTCAGAGAGGATGAACTGGTTGTGAATCAAAACTGCCAGACGCAGCAAATAGAGTTAATGGTGAAACCGACTCTCCGAGTCAACCAGTCTGCTGCCCAGGGTGTGAGCAAGATCACCCTACGGACTTTGTTTGACAGCGAGGAAACTCCGCTGCTGCGCTACGCGTTCTCACTGACCGGTCGCCGCGCGGTGGCCGAGGAAATCGTGCAAGAAGTGTTTCTGCAACTACACACGCACTGGGACAATGTTGATTCTCCCAGAGCTTGGCTTTTCCGCAGTGTGCGTAACCGGGCCTACAATCACATCCGGGACAATAGACGGGAAATTCTGCACAGTGACGATCACAACGTGCAATCCCCGACCGACGAAGACGAAACGCCAGAGGCTGGGCTCTTGCGCATGGAGGCGATCGGAACTCTGCGGCAGATGGTGGAGGGGCTCGGTGAGACCGATCGACAACTGGTGAAGTTGAAGTATTTCGAAGACCTCAAGTATCGCGACATCAGCGCTCAAACGGGGCTCAGCATCAGCAACGTAGGCTACCGCCTGCATCATATTTTAAAAGAGCTGGCCGACAAATTGCGTCCACTCGGAATCGACGGAATGTCATGAAAGAAGAATCGCACAATCCTCGGATCGATCCGGAACTCGAAGCTCGCATCGTAGCTCTCGTGTTAGGCGAAGCTTCCGACTTCGAGCGCGATGAACTGGAGCGTCTTATCGAGGAACGATCGGAGCTCGTGGCGTTCAAGAAACAGATCCAAAGCGTGCATGGCCTATTGAGTGACGTGGCGACGGGGGAATCGATTGCAGAGGATGATGACTGGAAGCTGTCTGGTGAAAAACGCAGCGCGGTCCTGGCGGTGATTAGTGGCGAGGCGGAGGAGCAACCGGCGAAACAAGTTATCAACAACTCTGTCGACAGACAGAATTATTCGAAGGGGAATGTTTTCTGGAACTTCACCAAAATTGCGGCCGTACTTTGTGTCGTAGTTGGGATCACCGGTGCTTTGTTGCTATCCGGTGTCCAGCGCGCGCGAGAGGTCGCTCGGAGGCATTTGTCGGTTAACAGCTTAAAGCAGTCGGCCTTGGCCGTGCACAACTTTCATGACACATATAAGTCTCTTGCAGATGATGAAAAGGGTTTTGTAACAGCAGAACCTGAAGCAGTCGCAGGATTTCGCTACGAGATGGACTCGAAATCAGCCCTGGCGGACATCCGGGACAGCCTGGATTTTGGGACGACGGCACCCGCAGAAGCAGGGAACGGCGCGGAGCCACGGTCACAGCCGGCTGCCCGTTTGCCCAATCTCCTAACCGATGGCATCGAGCGTCGCTTTGCCGCTCCGTCGGCGGCCGAGGCGAACCGCCTGGGACTCTCCGAACATTCGTTGAATGGGATAGCTGAAGAGCATAGCAGCCGTTTGGGACTCTTTGCCACAGATGGAGCTGGATGGGCAGACAGACGCGTTGAAGATGGCGATCCTCCGACGGTTGCGGAACCGACCGTTCCGAACGCAGGTAACGGCACTGGGGCATTGGGCTTTGGCGACCAGCCTGCAGAGGCTGGTAGACCTGAGAGTTTCGGGCTTACAGTCGATGCGATTCAAGACATCGGAGGTGAGACTGGACAGTTAATGTCAGAACGAGGAGCGGCTCGGAGATATCGGGGCCGAAGTCTGGAGCAACTGAAATCGGCAGTTCCGTCCTTCGAATCTCAAGGGTCAGGTCAGGGGCAAGCGCCCTCGCAGGGATTGTCACGCCAGCTCGAAGCCATCGATTCGCCGGCCACCGAATTTGATGAAGATGCCGATGGCATTGTGCTAGGCGGCAAGAGCTTGAACAGCAGCGGCAGGTACGGCGGCGGCGGGCTCGCTGGCGACAGGACGGTGCCGGAGGGCGAACTCAGCAATGAGAGTTCCGCAGACCATATGCCAGAGGGAAATGTAACGAGCGACTTACGACGCGGGCACCGTACTGCTGATTCGAAAAAGAGCGCACCATCTGGCCCGATCGCTGCTGAAATGAGCGATAGGACAATGGAATTGAAAGCTGAAAGGGCTTTTGGCAAAGAGGTCTTCGACGTGGAGGGTTTCGACTCCGGTGTGGTTGCGAATCCATTGCCAAGTCCCACAAAAAAACCGGTGGCTTCGAGCGAAAATTTGATGGCGAAGGGAAGCCTCATAGTTGCCGATGGTGACGGGGAAGAACTGGCTAGGGAGAGTGTCCCCTTGTCCAGCGATCTCAATGGTGACGTCACGCTCCCTCACAGCCGCAATCTCCACCAACACGACTATTACAGTCACCAGATGTCGGACCCAGTGACAGACCCAGTGACCGGTACGTCACCAAGCCAGCCGAGTGTCGAGCTATGGAACGGGCAGGCAGAACATACTGACCGATGGAGCTACTCTCAGAAGTGGAGTATTGAAGATCGTCGAAGCAGCAGAGAATTTGTGGCCGGTTCGCGAGCCTGGTCTAAGGAGCAGGAGGCCAACCAAGCGAGCACGAGAGGTGAAGTTACGCACGAAATTGAGAAGCGGGCGAAGGACTCCCTCGGCAGCATCTCTGCACTTAACGAACTCTATGAGAACGCCATCAATGCCGGAGATCTGCTTCTTGATGACTACGCCACAACAGTCAACGGAAAAGGAGTAGACGCCCAGCCCGAGCCAAAAGATAGACGAATTAAATCGCTACAGCAACGTGATCAGCTGTCAGTCGCCGGCCAGTACCAATGGAAAGGGTATGTTCCTCCCATCTTGGCGAACAGTTCCACGTCAATGCCGAAGGCCGCGGTGAGAAAATCTCCTGCCTCCGCCGGTCTCAACGAACAAACCGCCGAGGACGAAGCCTTTTCCACCTTCTCGCTGCACGTTAGCGACGTTGCTTTCAAACTGGCCCGGGCGGCACTCGCAAATGGCGAATGGCCAGAAGCTGCACAAGTTCGCATCGAAGAATTCGTCAACGCTTTCGACTACGGCGATCCGATGCCAAGCAGAAGCGAAAAAGTCGCTTGCCGCTTGGAACAGTCCGTTCATCCTTTCCTTCAACAGCGGAACCTGTTGCGCGTCTCGATGCGGACGGCTGCCGCGGGACGCTCGAGCAATACTCCGCTCAGATTAACTTTGCTGCTGGACAACTCAGGTTCGATGGAACGAGCCGATCGTCAGCAAACCGTCCGCTTGGCCGTGGCCCTGCTCGCCCAGCAACTCAAACCGATCGATCAAGTCACCTTGATCAGCTTCGCTCGCCAACCGCGACTATTGGCCGACAGGGTCAGCGGAGCCCAAACGCGACAACTGGTTCAACTCATTCAAGGTTTGCCCCGTGAAGGCGGCACAAACATCGAAGCCGCCCTGCAACTGGCCTTTGAAAAAGCGCAGGAGCAACGGATCGACAACACCCAAAATCGCATCATTTTGGTTACTGACGGCGCTGTCAATCTGGGCGATGCCAATCCCGAAAGCTTGTCGCGAATGATCACAACAATTCGAGACGCGGGCATCGCTTTCGATGCGGCCGGGATCAGCGCCGACGGTTTGAACGACGAAGTACTTGAAGCCCTGACACGCCAAGGCGACGGCCGCTACTACCTGCTCGATTCCCCCGAAGACGCCGCGGATGGTTTTGCCCGCCAGATTGCCGGTGCCCTGCGTCCGTCGGCCAAAAATGTGAAAGTGCAAATCGAGTTTAATCCCAAACGTGTTGGCCGGTACAAATTGCTTGGCTTTGAGAAACACCGCCTGAAACAAGAAGACTTCCGTAACGACAAAGTAGACGCCGCCGAAATGACAGCAGCTGAGGCCGGCGTGGCCATGTATCAATTTGAAGCCAAGCCGGACGGCGAAGGAGATGTTGGTTCCGTGTCAGTGCGATTTCGTGATCTGTCGACCGGACAGATGATTGAAAACCGCTGGCCCATCCCCTACGAAGCCAACGCCCCGCGCGTGGACCAGGCCGCCCCGTCCCTACGCATCGCTATCTCCGCCGCTCTGCTCGCAGCGAGACTCCGAGGCGAACCGCTGGGAGAATCCGTCGATCTGCAAACGTTGTCCAATCTGATTGCTGGATTGCCGGATCGAGATCGCAATGCCATTCGCGTCCAACAGCTTCAACTGATGATTCAACAAGCCCGGCAAGTGAGCGGGAAATAGGCAGCTCTACTGTTTATCAACGCCCCAACTAGTTCCACGACAAGACCCACTACAAACGTTTCGCGAGATCCTTTCATTTGGCTGGCGCCTTTTTACAAAGAGTCGTCATGTTTCCAACAAAGTGAGCAAGGAAATCGCACTCCAAGGAGCATGCACTCATGAGCATGACAACAATGCCGATGTTCAGAAAACGGATTTCCTTTTTCACACCAATTGGTCTGCTCGGGCTCATCAGCTTGGCGAGCCTGATGAGTATTCCCGGTCTCGCTCAGGAAGAGTCGGACCAAGCCAAGGTCAGCACCTCTGTCGGTAGCAATGGCACCGGGACCATCATCGTTGAAGCCCGCGGTCAATTACCTCAGCCGCCAGTTTTTTATACCGCCAGTGCCAAGGCTACGGCACAAGTCGGATCTGCACGCATTGAGCAGGTCATTCAGTTAACGATCAAAGTCATCCAGGGTGATGCTAAAACATTGAGCTTTGGATTCAACGGCAACGGCCAAGTGACCGAGGTCCAAGGCGAGAATCTTCAGTCGTGGTCCATTCGCCAAGCGGGCTCCGCACGCTTCCTCGATCTACATCTCAAGGAGAACGTCACGGAGCTAAAACCTGTGATCAAGATTCGCTCTCCCGAACTGAAGCTTCCCGTCGAGATCGATTTGACTCACCTCACGCCGGGAGAATCGGTCGGCTTCGATTCAACGGTGATTATTAACTACGCTCCAGAAGTGGAAGGTGCCGTCACGACAGCAGAAGGATTTGCTCCGCTCGGACCGGGCGACAAGGCGAACAGTTTTCAGACCACGACCGGGGGTCAGTTGAAGCTCTCCCTGACTCGGGACGGTGCTTCTCCTGCTCCGGTCGAACTGGTCGCTACCACGCTGAAAGGCGATGTGCATCCCGATGGCAAGTCGATTGGCTTCCAACTTCGCAGCACGGCCCATGTAACCGAGGCCAATGCGGAAATCGCCATTCTCTCTGGCAATGCGGCTGTAAGCCAAGTGCCGAACAATGCCAACTACCGCCTACGGCTTTCGACAGACAACGAGCTGCCGGTCTACAAACTTGTGTTTGCCCAAGCGGGCACATTTCCAGTAACGCTTGATTTCGTCGCCGCGTTGGTCATCCCCAGTGCCAACTGGCACAGTATGGATTTCACCATTGCTGCTAGCGCTGTAGTTCCCTTGACGCTGAACGGACTCGACTCGGATCTCGAATTTCATCGCGACCAGCAATCGGTCGTGCCGCTGCGCGACAACAACAATTGGTTGGGATTCTTGCCTGCCACAGGTCGCGCCAAACTGCAGTGGAAAACCGCGCGCAAAGCTGGCGAGGGAAAACTCTTTTTCACCACCACCGGCCACATCGAGGCAAAAGTTGGCGCGGGACTGCTGCGTCAGGATCATCAGATCGACTACCAAGTTCTTCAGGGTGAATTGAAGTCCCTAAGCATTTTGCTGGCTGGACCAGGAGAAATACTCGATGTCCAAGGCAGCAACATTGTCGCCTGGAAAGTCACCGGCGAAGGAGAGGATCGCCGGCTGGACGCAACCCTCAGCCAGCCCATCACCGCTGCCAGTCAGATCAAGGTCCGCAGCCAGACTCCGCTTGGTGCATTCCCCGTACGCGTCGAAGGCCTGCGATTGAATCCTGTCAGCGCGATCCGGCATTCGGGTTATCTGAGACTGACTAATTTGGGATCCGTGCGTCTCGAACCGACTGGCCTGATCGGACTGACCCAGTTGGCACCCGAGCAGTATCCCGGCGAGCCAATCGAGGCTCGGCAGAGTTTTGTTTACCGCTTCCCCGCTGCTGACCACGCGTTCACCGTTGCCGCAGATCGTATCCAACCTGAAGTCAATATTTCCGAACTGGTTCTTTATCAACTGGCCGAAACGGATCGCGTGATCAAAGCGGACATCGAACTCGACGTTCGCGAAGCGCCGATTCGCGAGTGGGACTTTGGCATTCCCTCCGATTACTCCGTCGTCTCCGTCACGGGCGCGAGCGTCGCGGATTACATCGCAGCCTCCGAAGTCGCAGACGGTCGTCGCAACTTGAAAGTCATTTTTGGTGAGGACGTTGCGGGACGTCAACTGGTGACGTTGCACCTCGAGAAAAATGAAGCCGCTGCCGAAGAGGATTGGGTGCTGCCGCGGATCGAATTCCCCGGCGCAAAAACGGTACGCGGCGACATTGGCATCATTGGCGCACCTGGTTTTCGCATTGCTGTTGGAGAAACAGACTTGCTGGTAGAAAAGCCGTTGTCCTACTTCCCAATACCCACGCCGAATCTCCAACAGGCCTTTCGTATACGTGAACCAGGCTGGTCCGCCACGATGCACATCGAACTGCTCGACCGGAGCGTCCAGTCCGATGTGTTTCACCTGTATTCCCTAAGCCAAGGAACGGTTTATGGCAGCGCGCTGATTAACTACTTCGTCACGGGCGCCCCTGTCTCCGAATGGAACATTGCTGTTCCCGAAGCTCTGGGCAACGTCATGGTCGACGGCCAGGATGTCCGTGCCTGGCGCAGGGAGGGCGACACGCTGATCGTTTCTCTCCATCAGCCGGTGATGGGACCCTACACGCTGTTGCTGACGTTTGAAGAAAAGCCCGACGAAAGCAATGGCTCATTTCGGGCCGGTCAGATTGCTCCCAGCGGTGTGCAGGGCGAACGCGGTTACGTCCAGGTGGTCAGTCCGATGCAGGTGAAAATCGATACGCTAGCGATTTCTGAAGATATGCTGAAACTCGACCCGCTGGAACTACCCGCGGAGTTCCGCTTGCTCAGCACCGCACCTCCCTTGGGAACATGGCAGTACACCGAGCGTCCGTTCAATCTCAATCTAAAAATAGACTGGTTCGAGCCCGGCACCGCGGTGACTCAGGTGGTTGAGTTCTCGGAAGCCAATAGCCGCGTGTCTCAAGACGGCGAATTGGTGACCGAAGTGCTCTACTATGTAAAATCACGTGGCCGACCCACGCTCAAAATCAAACTGCCCGATGACCCCGTGCGGCTTTGGGAGGTTACCGTTAACGGTCAGCCTGTCAGCGCGCGGCAGGCGGATCAGGCCACACTGATTCCTCTGCCCGGTGGAACGGATCCCAACATTCCGGTGGAGGTGCGGCTGCGTTTGGGGAAACCGACCGTCGATGAAACAAATCCCGTACTCACCTTGCCAATCGTTTTTGCTCCAGTCCTCAAAACACAGTGGCATATCCGCGGAGATGAGCGGCGCGTTCTCGTGCCGAGCGGTGGAACGGTCACCCCTCCCGAGCCCGTCTTGCGGCCATCGGGTTTTGATTGGGTGGCCAAACGAGGAATCGTCTTACTGATCGTGATCAGTCTGATTACCGGAGTCGGAATCTGGGCGTGTGGCAAAACGGGACTCTTGCGTGTGCTGGGGCTGTTCAGTCTGGCAATTGCCTTTATCGTGGCCCTTTCAACCGCTTCGATGGCTCTGTCCCAGACGGGATCGCCAGCGCCGCTGCAACTTAGCCTGCCGATTCTTTCGGCGGCGGAAACCGTTGAACTCCAAGTGAAGAACATGCCGCTGTGGCTGGGCAGTCTCTCCTGGATCGGCCTGATTGCATTGTTGAGTGGCATCGCCGGAATCGTTTGGTCATTTTTCAAAATGGACACGCGGCTCAAGATGCTCATCCGCTGCGGTGGAATGCTCTTGATCGCTCTGGGTGTGCTGTTCCAACCCGATGGAGCTCCGTGGTTTTATGCCCTGCTCGCCCTCGCGATCCTGATTCTGTTATTTGTCCCACGGGCATGGGACCGGATTCGTAGCATCCGAAACTGGATGCGTGCCATTGCTGAGCGACGTAGGACGCGACGAGTAGCTGCCGAAAACAGTCCGAATGTCGAACCTGGTACGGCGACGGCAACGATTGCTCTGATCGCTTTGATGCTCTCTTCCATCTCTGCAACTTGCCTAGCAGCGGTTCCGGATGGTTTTGAAGCGGCCGATGCCATCACGCAGCAGTGGCAGGTTACCCATCAAGACTCTCGTCTCAGCGCCAGCGGAACCATCACTCTCTCCGGGCAGCCGGGCGACCGATTCCTGCTGTTGAGAGCACCAGCGGTGCTGACTCACTTCGAAGGAGAAGGCCTTCGTCTCACCAAAAGAGAAGTGCCCGGCCAGGGCCTGGCCTACATCATCAGCATTCCGGTCGCCGAGGAAGCGCCCGCCCCAGCTGAAGATCCTCAACCAGTCGCAGCGGCAGTCGACTACCTAGCGACTTTTGAGTTTCAGCTGGAAGCGCTCAAGCCAATGGAAGGCGTGCCAGTGCTCACCGGCGCTGCGGCCGTTCAGGAAATCAACCTCAGCTACGACGAAGCCGGATGGGATATCGTTAGTCCGACCGCCGTCCGTGTCGAACCGGTCGAAGCCGCCGCCGGGACGACCCAGGTCAAGGTGCTGCTTGGTCCCGGAACGGCGAGCTTGGTACTTAAACCCACAGCCCGTGATGTCACGACGGAGGAGACGCAATTCTTCGTCGAAGCTTCGAACCTCTATCTGCCCGGCCCCGGTGTGGTCGATGGTCGTCATCGTCTTCACATCCGCACTTCGCAGGGGCAGGTCCGAGAATTGAATGTGCTTGTTCCCGATGGTCTGACCGTGAGCGCCGTGAGTGGCCCAGTCGGTTCGTGGCAATTCGACGCTGATGGCGGTCGCTTGAAACTGGAAATCGAACCGACTCAGTCGCAAGCTTTCGATGTCATGATCGACACACAGCGTGGTCTCGAACCGCTGCCTGCGGATGTCAACCTGGCGCCGTTGAAAGTCGTTGACGCAAATGGCGAAGTCGGTCTCGTCGCCATCGCTTTCGGCCCCGACGCCCAACCTGAGAAGTCGGAACCAACAGTCATGTCGGCCGTCAATTTAGGAGACTTCGACACTAGTTTGATTCCCAACGAGCAAGCCGTGTTGCATCGGGTTTATCGCTATGGTGTCGACGGTGGAGAACTGGCCTTGCGTGTCGCGCCGGTTGCTTCGGAAGTTCGTGTCTTCAGCAAACAAGTGCTTTCACTGGGTGACGAACGGGTGGTCTTGGGCGTCAATTTCGCTGCCGAAATTTCGCGAGCCGGCTTGTTCCAACTGAGCTTTCCATTGCCTGACGGACTCGAAGTAGAATCGCTCACCGGTGCGGCGCTGCATCATTGGGCTGAACTGAGCGAAGGCGGCCAGCGCCAAATCATCCTCCACCTCAACGGCAAGACCATCGGCACGCAGAGCTTCTCCCTGGTCTTGTCCGGCACGGCACCGACCGACGCCGGCGACTGGGAAATTCCGCGTTTCGAGTTGAAAGAAGCGAGCCGTCAGACCGGTGAATTAGTCGTCAGGCCCACCACCGGAATTCGGCTGCGAACCGTGTCACGCCAGAATGCTTCCGAGACCGATCCGCGTAACATGGGCGACAAGGCTCAGGGTGGGCTGGCTTTTCGCCTGTTGCAGCGTGACTGGAGGCTGGTTCTTGGCATCGAAAAACTAGATCCGTGGGTGACGGGCCAGGTGCTGCATGAAATCACCTTGCGAGAAGGGCAGACCCGATCCGCTTTGATTGGGGACTTCAATGTGCAGAACGCTTCGGTTCGTAGTTTGCAAGTCATCCTGCCGATTGCGGACGAGGACGAAATTAAAACGCTTCGCGCCAGTGGCAAAACAGTCAGCGATTTTATCAGAACGGCTCCGGATTCAAACATCTGGGAGATTCAATTCAAACGCCGTGTGGTCGGCAGAATCCTTTTCCGAATCGAATACGAACGGCGCGGGGATCGCGAGAACGAAAACGAAACCCTGAGCCCCGCCGGCTTCCCGCAAGCCCGACAGCTTTCGTACTTTTTTAGCGTCCGCGCCGGCGGACGACTGGAGATAGAACACGACACGCTGCCGCAGGGATGGCAGCGGGCCGACTGGACTACGGTTCCTCAAACTCTCCGCGAAGCGGGAAATCGCAACGCTCCCGCCCTCGCCCTGCGCGCCGTGGCTCCCGCAAACGCTCTCGTTGTTCATGCCAAACGCCATTCGCTAGCAGATGCTCTAAAGCTTCGTGTGGCCGAAGGCTCCTTAACCACCGTCCTGTCGCCAACCGGCGATCAACTTACCGCTGTCGACGTCACCATGGAAGTCATTCAGCGCAGCAGCCTGAGCGTCGGTCTGCCCGTCGGCGGCGAGTTATTCAGCATTTTCGTCAATGGCGAAAGTGTGCATTCGATTCGCCAAGGAGGTAATGCGAACGCTTGGCAGTTCTACATTCTACCGGGCATCGACGACCGCACGGCGAAAGTTCGTTTTGTCTACTCCGTCCCCGGCGATCGTTTACGTCAGCTGAAGCTTAGCAGCCCTCAACTGAATGTGCCTCTGGAAAATATCGAATGGAACGTCGTCGCCCCGAAGGGCTTCGAGCTGACCGACAACGAAGGCAATCTCGAACTGATACGGCAGGCGAATCAGGGAGATTATGACCGCGACTCTTACATTTCGAAAGTTAGCGGCAAGCGACAAGTCCAGGCGCAAATTGCCGCGCAGCTCCTGGAGCAAGCCAATCAACTTCTCCAGGCCGGTGAACAAGCCAAGGCCCGCTGGGCACTGAACAGTGTCGCCAACCAGTATGCGCTCGACGCTGCCTCGAATGAAGATGCTCGCGTGCAGTTGGAAAACCTGCAAACACAACAGGCTATCGTCGGTCTCAATACCCGCCGTCAGCGTCTCTACCTCGACAACAATATGGACGACACGGCATTAGCAGATAACAAACAACTCCGACAAGCTGCGGCCGACAATCCGATCCTCCAACAAAATCAGTTGAATTTTCGACCCCAGCAGCTCAGCCAACTCTTGGGGGGAAATACCACCGAGGATAACGTCATTCTCCAACAGATCGCGGGCCGTCTCGTCCAGCATCAACGCACCACCGAACCTGCTCCGCAGGCAATCATCATCAGCCTGCCGGAAGAAGGCACGGTCTATACCTTCAGTCGCAGTGTGCAAGTTGCCGAGAACGCGCCGTTGGAGCTTGATCTCCACTTTGGTTTGCAACTCAGACTTCATCTCTGGCAAACCGTCTTGGTGCTTACCTTGCTCGCAGGCTTTGCCGCAACCTTGGCGTTTGTCACAACGAAACGAGCAGCGGCTTAAAGATACGCTCACTCTTATTCTCGTCCGTAAGTCGACCTTCGAGATGCGACTAAATCCCCGTCTCTTTCCTGTCTCTCGTACTCCCACAAAGCAAATTCCAACGCTGATTCCCCTTCCTTTTAGCACGATGCCGGTCTAATTAACGACTCGTGCCGAAAGCAGTTGGGGGACGGGCAATCTGTGACTGTTGGCCAAAGAGCAGTTCTTTTCGCCGACAACCCTGCCGCTCGTTGAGAAACTGTAGCAACTCAGCAAGCGTCAGCCGTGGCCAGGCGTTCGAGGACTTCCTGACGACGATGGTGTGTGCTCTCGTTGCCGAGACCAAAGAAGTGGGGATACATGTCGATGATCAAGCGACACAAAAGCGGCACGGTGGGACGTCGCGGTACCGATCTGAAGCAGAAAATGTTTGCAGAATTGGTGACGGCAACGAGCGAATCAGACGCCCACATTCCTTGGAAATTCGTTTCCGGGGGCGATAACACACGGCGAGGCAGGCCAATCCTTCACGCTCGAGCGGCCTGAATACAGGCAGAGACCACTCGTTGGACAACCGATCGGGGCAGTTTCCCGTTCGGACGCAACACGGTCTTACCGTCTGTCGAGCCCGGCACCTTCGATGAATTGCATCAAATAGCCGTGTTCTACTGCTGCACAAACGTCATCGTTTGTCGTGGATCGCGAAGACCGAGCTTCTTCATCTTCTTGTAGAGCGTCGTGCGGTTGATGCCGAGCAGTTCCGCGGTCGCGTTGCGGTTCCAGTTGTTCGATTGCAACGCGTCGAGAATGATCTGGCGTTCTGGTGCGTCCAAGGCGTTCTTGAGCGAGACGCCGGAGGATGGTTGCAGAACGATGGGGGCTCCCGAGGCAAGTTGGCTCGGCAGATCCGAGACGTTGATTCTTGGCCCCTTGCCGAGCAGCACCGCTCGCTCGATGACGTTCTGCAATTCACGGACGTTGCCCGGCCATTGGTATCGGCGAAGCGCCGTGAGCGCGTCGTCGGTGAAGCCTTCGACTTTGCGCCCCGATTCTTCGCAGACCGAAGCGAGGAAATGCTGAGCGAGCAGCGGAATGTCTGAGATCCGCTCGCGAAGCGACGGCAGTTCGATGTTGATGACGTTGACGCGATAGTACAAATCTTGGCGGAAGCGTCCTTCAGCAACGGCGCGAGAAAGCTCTTCGTTCGTGGCCAAGACGACTCGTGAATCGACGTGGAAAGTCTTCGTCCCGCCAACCTGTTCGAACTCGAACTCCTGAAGCACTCGCAGCAATTTGACCTGCATGCTCGGCGATGCAGTCCCGATCTCGTCCAAGAAGATCGTTCCACCATCGGCTTGGAGAAATTTGCCCATCTTTTCGCCAGCCGCGCCGGTGAAGGCTCCGGCGACGTGTCCGAACAGTTCACTTTCGAGCAGCGCTTCGGGAAGCGCTCCGCAAGCGATCTCGACGAACGCTCCCTTGCGTCGACCGCTGCGGCGATGGATCGCGCGGGCGATCAGCGACTTGCCGGTTCCGCTCTCGCCAGTGATTAAAATCGTGGCTTTCGTATTCGCGATGCTGTCGATCATGTCGTAGATCTTCAACATCCGATGATCGTGTCCGACGATGTTTTCCATGCCAAAGCGGAGGTCGAGTTGCTCTTTGAGATTCTTGTTTTCTTCAATCACTTGGCGCTGCGACAACGCACGGTTAATCGACATTAGCAGCTCTTCATCGATCAGCGGCTTCGTCAGCAGATCGAACGCGCCTGCCCGGATCGCTTCGACCCCCGTTTCAACCGTTCCGTAGCCGGTCAGCAGGATGACGGTTGTCTCAGGATGGTTCTCGCGGCAATGCGCCAAGACATCGAAACCATCGCCGTCCTGTAGGCGAACATCTGCCAACACGAGATCGAAAGTGCGATTGTCAGTCTGTCGAATCGCGTCCGCGCGACTGGACGCCTCGGCGACGTCGTAACCTTGTTCGCGCAACCAATCCGACATCGAGTCGAGGACGTGCCGATCGTCGTCCACAAGCAGTAACGATCCGTTGTTCATCGTTCGCTTCGCCTTGTGCTGTAAATAAACAGTTGTCGTAGGGTATCTACGTCACACGTTGTGCGACGTCAACGAACAAGGAAAAAGCAGTCGAATTCCGTCAAAAAGCGGCACCTAATCCGAACATCCGTACACTGCATTAACCACAAATCACGGCAAAGCCCGTGGATCCGTGACTTGCCTGCTAGTTCCTGTTGCAGATAAAGGTAGTATAAATGGACTAGCTAGCCCCGCATCGAACGAAACACGTTCACTTCAGGTAGTCATTTCGGCATTCAGTAACTTGACCCCAACTCAGTACCCCAACTCAGTACCCCAACTCAGTACCCCGGCGCGGTGGCTGGCAGCGGAGGAAAACAAGATGACAATCAAAGTGGTGGTGGCGGACGATCATGAGGTTGTACGAAGTGGGCTTGTGAATCTCTTGAAAGGTTCCGGGATCGAAATCGTTGGCGAAGCCGCTGACGGCGATGAAGCGGTCGAAAAGACAATCAAGCATCACCCGGACGTTGTCTTGATGGACATTCGGATGCCGAATCGGGATGGACTATCGGCGCTCGAAGTGATTCGCAGCAAGTTGCCGGACGCCCGCGTGGTGATGCTGTCGACCTATGACAACCCAACGTATGTTGCCCGCAGCGTCGCGTTGGGAGCCACCGATTTCGTTCTCAAAGGTTCGACAAGGCAAGAGCTTGTCGATGTCATCACCCGAGCCGCCTCGGGCGATGAGCCGCTCGACACGAGCGTGTTGCGTCGCGTCAAGCGCGTCATGCGCCGACGTCACGAAAGGGATGATGACGGCATTCCGTTGACCAATCGCGAACTCCAAGTATTGCGGCACGTCTCGCTCGGTTTGAGCAATCGCGAAATCGGCCAGTCGCTTGGCATTAGCATCGAAACGGTCAAAGAGCACGTTCAGAACATCCTGCGAAAGCTCGATGTGAACGATCGCACGCAAGCCGCCGTTTGGGCAGTCCGCCGCGGCGTGGTGTAACGATGTGCTCTTGGAGTGGCTTCCGCGCGCAGATTTCGTAGGATGGACTTCCAGTCCGTCCTGTCGAGACAAATCGAATCCAGGACGGACTGGAAGTCCATCCTACATGGCCATCCGAATCACGAACCTGCGAATGCCCGTCGAGCAACCGGAAACCGAGTTGCCGGAGCGGATTGCGCGGCGGCTGAAGCTGCCGGAAGCCGAGATCCTACGCTGGCGGATTCTTCGCAAGAGCCTCGATGCTCGCTCGCGGAGTGATTTGAAGTTCGTCTATTCGGCGATCATTGATGTGCGGGATCAGCCAGCGTGTTTGAAACGACTGGCCAGGGACCGCGACATCGCGATCTATCAGCCCGAATCGTTCGACGACCCGCAGCCCGGCAAGCAACCGATCGGCTCGCGCCCGGTTGTTGTCGGCTCGGGACCCGCGGGCTTGTTGGCGGGCTACTACTTGGCGCGCCGCGGCTACCGCCCGCTGATCATCGAACGAGGCCAGTCGGTCAAGGAGCGCGTGCCGGTCTTGCGGGCCTTCGATCGGCACGAAGCAGATCATCAGAACGAGAACAATTACTTATTTGGCGAAGGAGGAGCGGGAGCGTTTTCCGATGGCAAACTGACTTGCCGAATGAGCGGAGCCGACGTGGATTGGGTTTTGGAAGCGTTCGTCCACTGTGGCGGCCGGCCGTCGATCATGTATGAACACCGGCCACATCTTGGCAGCAACAAACTGCCGCTGATCTGCCGCAACTTTCGCCGCAAGATCGAGGCCTTGGGAGGTGAGTATAAGTTTGGCTGTCGTTTGGAACGTCTCGATGTCCGCGACGGCGCGATGACCGGATTGCACACTTCGAGCGGACACATCGCTGCGACGCACGTCGTCTTGGCAATCGGGCACAGCGCTCGCGACACGTACGAAATGCTGCACGCCGCCGGTATCCCGTTCGAGCAGAAAGCGTTTCAACTTGGGCTGCGCATCGAACAGCCGCAATCGCAAGTCGACGATTGGAAGTACGGACGCGACCGGTATCGCGAGCTACTCGGCGCGGCGGATTACAGTCTGATCGCCAAGGGACAACGTGACTTGTATTCGTTCTGTATGTGTGCCGGAGGCGTTGCGATTCCAAGCATTTCGCAGCCCAACCAGTTTTGCACAAACGGCATGAGCAATTCGCGGCACGACACGCCGTTTGCCAACAGCGGATTGATGATCACGCTCGAACCCGAGGAGTTCGGCAGCGCTCACCCGTTGGCCGGCGTCGAGCTTCAGCGGCGTTACGAGTCCGTTGCGTTTGAACTTGGAAAACGGGATTACCTTGCTCCGATTCAATGGGCACGAGACTTCGTTCATGGTCGCGCAACTTTTGCCAACGAGCCGGTTCCGTCATCGTACCAACGCGGGACGGTCGCGGCCGACTTGCAAGCTGTCCTTCCGCCAGCGGTGATCCGATCCATTCGTGCAGGCTTGCCGATCTTGGACAAACGTTGGAAGGGCCGCTTTCTCGACAATGCAACGCTCATCGGCCCCGAGATGCGAGGTAGCTCACCCGTCCGAATCGATCGCGACTGCGTGACGCGGCAGGTTCCCGGTCTCAATGGCTTGTATCCCGTCGGCGAAGGCGCGGGATACGCAGGCGGAATCATTAGTGCCGCCGTCGATGGACTACGCTCGGCGCGAGAGATCATTCGGCAGTTCGCAGCGTTAGAAGATTGATTCCGTGAGAGAAATCATGAGTTACGATGAGACGGAAACTGAAGTCGACCGGAATCGATCCTCGGAACCGCGATACGCCAGTTTGGCGGTCCTACCGGACGGCGATGGTCCAGTTCTGTTCGCCATCGTGGTGGAAAACTTGAATGGCACTCTGGCCGTCGATCAACTGCAATTGCCAGTTTAGCGGCACTACCTGACTCGCCAGCATCCGTGAATCCGCGCTCGTTGATCGACCGACTTCGATCAACCTGTCATTCGTGAGTCGGTGCAACACGATCGCCCATGGATCACGCTGAATGAATATCAGTTCACGCACGCCTACTTTGGCGTAAAACGGAACCTTCTCTGTCGAGCGGTCGAACGGGCTGATAATCTCGATGGCTAGGTCAGGACCACCGAACCAGTGCGTCCCGCAATCTTTAGCCTGCGTCTCGTTTAGAAAGACCGCCACGTCTGGACAACGGTAATTTTCTTGCCACTGTGTCTTTCGGTCACTGACATTGACTCCGGGATTGACTCGGCCCAGACCCGGCCACTTCACCGCGAGCGTCAGTATCGTACAGAGATCGTCGACCAAATCTTGGTGTTCGTTGTTCGCCATCGGTGCCATGACATACATTCCTTCCCAGACTTCGTCATATTTGTCGGTGCCATCAGCACGCCGCTGGGCGATAAGGCGATCTTCCAAGTTCGGATCGGTGATCAATGCAACCACTGCCAGTCCTCCCGTTATGCACTACGCAGGTCGTGTTTCCATTCTACACGTCACGGCCGGATCGCCTCAAGAACTATGGAGAACATTGTCTCGCCTTGAAGTTTATTCGGAAGTTTTGGTGAGTTGCTCGAAGTTGCTCGTAACCAACGAAGGTTAGCTCGACTCGCTTGCCGGTCCAGCGATCACTGGCACTTTGCTGCATGACGTGAATCGCGAGAGCTAGTTCGTACCGGTCGGCAAGCGCGAGAGCGACGCCGATTTGAAAACGATCTTCGGGGTAGATCGGGACTGACAGCGACTCCAGCGACCAACGGTCGATATGCAGCTGACGCCATGCACTGACTTCACCGTCGAGACTCAGATGCTGCCGTACGTCTGGCGGCAGACGATCAATCGCCGAATCATGGATCGCAATTTGAACGCGGCTGCTGCGAGGCGAATAGAGTTCCCATGCCGGCCAATGATCGCAGTAGCCCAGCGATTCGCTCGCCGGGAATGCGATCACGATGCCAGTCAGAACAAAGCACAAACTTTCTGTCATGCGCCGGCTCGGTTCGCTGGCGTCGGCCTCTTCGTTGGTGCTGCGTTCCGCAAACAACATCCCGGCTTGAGCAATGAAGAACAGGTTCCACACCAGCACACCCGGCCGATGCGATAATCCCCACGGACCGAGGATCAGCAGCAACAGCACGTGCGAGCCGACCGCGGCAAAGATGGCCAAGCGTCTCGTTCGAGGAACCAGCAAACCGATTCCAACAAGCAACTCGCCGATCGGAAACAGAGAAGCTAACCAGACTTGTAGCTCCGTGGGCAACTCCGCCGACGCCACGCCGACGTAGCCGGTAAGCGTCGACAAGAACTGCGGGCCGAGTGAATGCAGGAATTGATAGTCGAACTTGCTGATGGCGGAATAGACATAGATGCTGACGACGATCCATCGCATCAATTGTGTCGCCCTGCTCGCGCGACAGTTTGCCATGATCGCCGCGAACAGAACGAACTGGTAAGCCCACGGCTGGAAGCGATGTTGATTCAGCAGCATCAACAAAGTGGCAGCAACCGCAAACGCGATCATCGCTCGCCGCCAGATCAGTTCCGGCGTGGAAAGACCAGCGACGAACAGCGCGACAACAACGACAGCGATCGCGACCCAATCGACCCAACTCGGCACATCAATCAGCGCCGCGAAAAATGGAATCTGCGGGAATTCGGTTTGCGGCGTCCACAACCGCCACGTCACCAGGAACAGCAGCAAGCCGAAGCCGGCGTAGGCGCGACGATAAAGAACTTGCATCGCTGAACTCCGGGGAACAATCGAATTGGCCAGCAAGGCCGAGGCCTATCAGCCCACAGTAGTGTCCCTCGTGGTCACACACGGCTTTCATGACCCCATCGGGCTCGCCCCAATGGCACTAAGCTTGTATTGACAAGAAGCGAGTCC
>JAQBZB010000182.1 GCA_027622275.1 Planctomycetota bacterium
CTGGAAGCCACCACTACGTCCGATTGTTTCGCGAACTGAGTGGCATTGGGCGCTAGCTTGCGGTTCTTGCGAACTTCGAGAGAACCGCACGCTAGCGCGTGGCGGCTGATTTGCGCGGTGTTTAGCGTCGGTCACAGCGACAGCGGATCGCCAGCGAGTTGGCGCTCGTCGCGACTCAACTCGTACATATCATGAAGCAGTTGCACGTCGCAGGGACGTTGCTCGACGTTGCGGCGGCGAAACATGCGTTGTTGCGTTGCCATCATCACTTCGGGCGGCAGTTCGGTCACTTGTCCGAACAAGCGCGCGTAATTGACATAGCTCGGCACGTTGGTGGTGACAAAGCCGTACAACATGCTGCAGACACCGATCGTCTTGCCCGTGAAGATGCTGGTGTTGATCGCCGACTTGGAATAATCGCCCACGATGCACCCGACGAACTGCATCCCGGTGGCGATCTTCTCGCCTTGGTGATCGACGTTGACGGTTCCATAGGTGTTCTTCAGGTCGCTGTTGCAAGTTCCCGCCCCGAGGTTAATCCAGCTGCCAAGATAGCTGTGCCCCAGGAAGCCATGATGTTGCTTGTTCGTGTACGGCTCGATGACCGAGGCCTCGACCTCACCTCCGATCTTCGTCGTGTGCCCGATGCTGACGGCGTCTTTCACCGCGGCATGTTCGATCAGCTTCGCGCCGTGTCCGATATAGCCCGGTCCCTTCAAAAAGCAAAACGGCCCAATCACGGCATTGCTTTCCAAGATGATCGGACCCGCAGACGTATCCGTCACGACATAGTCGCCAAGTCGCGCGTTCTGGCCAACGAACACTCCGTCAGCGACTTCATCGTACGACCCGGTCGATAACCGGTACTCCAGGTTCTCGGATAAGATCTGCGTGTTGTAGCGGACAATGTCGTGCGGGTATTGCAACAGCGGCAGTTCGTGTTCCAACGAATTGAGCCGCTCGACGCCGACCTTCGCGAAGTACTCGGGCAGTTGTGCGGCGGTCGGCGTATCTACAGGGACATCCGCGTTTCGAGTGAGCAAGACTGCGGCGACTTCTCCATTGTGCTTGACCACGCCGGGTCGGTCGGAGGCGAGCAGTTCCCGCAACGTTTGGAAGATCGTGCGCGAGGGCACCAAGCGAGCGTTTACGAACAAGATCGATTGGGAATCGCTCAGCCGCGGGTTTCCTAAGTCAGGGTAGTCGTTCCTTTGGATGTCGGCGAGATGTGAGCGAACGATCCCGTGGATGGGGAGATCAAGTTGCTTCAGCCAATCCAGCAAGCGAAACGCACCGCAGGTAATCGCGTATGCCGGACGCCCCAAAGTGACAGGATATAATCGCGGCACGTGTTCGTCTTCGAACACTACAATAGTCATGATTCGTCGATCCTTCAGCGAGACGAGCGACACCCGTTCCTTGATTTCCCGGCTTACGGCGCAGTATCCGTACGCACTGCGGCAGCGTCAAGCTCGGTTTGAACGATGTCTTCGTGCTCGCTGCGTCGTCGCCACTCCCGCAGAATGCGACTTTAGCCACGTTCGAGAAATACCTGTCCGAATTCAGGTGAGCGGCACGGCGCTAGCCGCCGGTGTTTCACGGCGCACGAAGAACCGGTGGCTAGCGCCATCCCGCTCACTAATTCCTCGAACGGTGCTTAGCCACCTAGCGGGAAGATCGATCGGCCCGGTTGCGAACCTCGACTTCCGAGAGATAGAATTCCGTCTTCAGAGGTGACGCGACATACGTCGTTAGCACCGATCGAGAAACAACTGTCGTGTAACAACTGAGCGGCACGGCGCTAGCCGCCGGTATTACACACATATTCGCCAGCCGAAGAACCGGTGGCTAGCGCCATTCCGCTCAGTTATTTCTCGAACGGTGCTTAGCGAGATCCCTGTTGTTCAAACGAGATTCTAGCACCCAACCAGAGCGCAGCCGGAGAACCGAGCGTTAGCTTGCATGGGTTGGATATCCTGTTGCCCCGCGGCAATTTGTTTCAGATGGAAAGTTTTCAGCATGGCATCGAAGATCTCGGCGGGAATCATTGGAACTGGCTTCATAGGCCCAGCCCATGTCGAAGCCGCACGCAGACTGGGTAACGTCGAAATCATCGCCGTTGCGGAAGCGAACGAGGACTTGGCGAAAGCGAAAGCCAAGGCCCTGTCCATTCCTAAGTCTTACGGCAGATACCAAGACCTGCTGGCTGATCCCGATATCCAAGTCGTTCACAATTGCACGCCGAATCACCTTCATCATCAAGTGAATAAAGACATCCTGGCGGCAGGGAAGCACGTGATCAGCGAAAAACCGCTCGCCATGACCACCGCCGAAAGCAGCGAGCTTGTCCAACTGGCCAAGAAGTCAGGGCTGATTCATGCTGTCGATTTCAACTACCGCTACTACCCGCTCATCCAGCACGCTCGCGAGATGATCAAGGCCGGCGAGGTGGGCGATGTTTTTACAATCCACGGATCGTATCTGCAGGATTGGCTGTTCAAAGAGACCGACTGGAACTGGCGGTTGATCCCCGAGCTTTCCGGCGACAGCCGCGCGATCGCGGATATCGGTAGCCACTGGTGCGATCTGTTGCAGTTCATCACGGGGCTGACGATTACGAAAGTGTTCGCCGATCTGCGGACCATCCACAAGACGCGTCAGAAGCCGAAGAAAGAAGTTGAAACGTACGCTGGCAAAGTGCTCGCACCCGAGGACTGTGAACCGCAAGCGATCAACACCGAGGACTATGCGTCCGTGTTGATCGAGCTGTCCAACGGCGCACATGGAGTGTTCACGGTCAGCCAAGTTGCCGCCGGTCGAAAGAACCGTTTGTACTTCGAGATCGATGGTTCCAAGTGCGCGATGTCTTGGGACCAAGAAAACCCAAACGAGATGTGGCTTGGCTATCGAGATAAGGCCAATGAGATCTTGGCGAAAGATCCGTCCTTGCTGCACGAAGCAGCCCGCGAGTATGCCCATTACCCGGGCGGACACTCCGAGGGTTATCCCGACGGTCCCAAGAACTTGTTCCGCAACGTCTATCGGGCCGTTGAAGTTGGCGTGATGCCGGACGATCCTGATTGGAGCACGTTCGAAGACGGACACAAGGAAGTCGCGATTTGTGAAGCCGTGCTGGCCAGCCAAAAGGCTCAGCGCTGGGTTGAAGTGAAGTATTAAGATGCAAGACAACTAGGAGTTGAGACATGCCAGATGGAACGTGCAACGTAGCGCTCGTCGGAACCAAGTTTATGGGCCGTGCGCATTCGAATGCCTATCTGAACGCCGCGAAGTTTTTCGATCTGCCTCTAATGCCGGTCATGCACACGGTGGCTGCCCGCAACGAGGAAGAGACACGAGCCTTTGCCCAGCGCTGGGGATGGCAGAATGCAACGACCGACTGGCAGTCCGCCGTGGCCAATGCCGAAATCGATTTGGTCGATGTGGTGACGCCCAATAACGTCCACGCCGAGCACGCGATCGCCGCCCTGGAAGCGGGCAAGCACGTCGCCTGCGAAAAGCCTTTAGCGAACACGCTCGACAACGCTCGGCAGATGGTCGAGGCCGCGAAAAAGGCGACAGGCAAGACGTTCGTCTGGTACAACTATCGCCGTTGTCCCGCCGTGGCCTTCGCACATCAGCTTTGTCAGCAAGGCAAGTTGGGCCGCATCTATCAGATCCGGGGCTGTTATCTACAGGATTGGGCGGGCCCCGATACGCCGTTGATGTGGCGGTTCGATGGCGAAGTCGCAGGCAGCGGCTCGCTGGGTGATCTTTGCGCCCACACGATCGATACGGCTCGGTTTATCACCGGCGACGAAGTGAGCGAGGTGGTCGGTGCGACCATGGAGACCGTGATCAAAGAACGAGTCGTTCTCGAAACGACCGGCGGCGAGATCTCCGGTCGTGGTGCGGCGACAAGTGAGAAGAGAGGTGCCAGCACCGTGGACGACATCGTGTTGTTCGTGGCCCGCATGGATAGTGGTGCATTGGCCACGTTCGAAGCGACGCGACTTTCGACCGGATACAAGAATGCGAATCGTCTCGAAATCCACGGCGAGAAGGGCGCGATCCGGTTCAACTTTGAACGGATGAACGAATTGGATTGGTACGATGCAACGTTGCCCGAAGCGTTGCAAGGTTGGTCGACGATCAACGTGACCAACGGCAACGCGAACCACCCGTATGCCGCCGCGTGGTGGCCCGTGGCGCACGTCTTGGGTTACGAACACAGCTTCGTCAACCAAGCGGCCGATATCTTCAACGTACTCGGGGGCGGGCAGGCCGTGGTGCCGCTGCCCGACTTTGCCGACGCCTACAACGTCCAGCGAGTTCTTGCCGCCGTCGTGGAGTCCGATAAGAACCGTAGTCCAGTCCGACTCGCAGAGATCAAGTGAAGATCGCGACGAACGAAGGGCGGGCCTTGCTCGTCGATGGCCTTCGCATAAGAAAAAAGCCGCCTGCGAAACAGGCGGCTTTTCTTATCCGATAGGGCCGTGGCGTCCGGCTCTTTCGAGCCCCCAAACGCCAAGGCACCTTTGTTGATAAAAGGAATCCCCGGTCGACTGCGACGAGTGGAGTCGCTGGAAGAATGACGAAGATCTGGCGTGCTTCTGCACTAGCCGTTAGTTGATCTTGGTCAATCCAAATTGTTGGTCCCTCTGCCGGAATGCAGACCGGAGGATTCTTATTCGCTGAATTATACTCCACGTTTCGTGTGGAGTCGCTCAACAGAAGCAATTAATCGGCAGATCGCCGGGCCGAGGTTGCGTCGAAATGCCAGAAATCATCGCCACACATCGGACTAGCAATAACTGTGCCAAGTGGGCGATTAAGGCAGAATCTCGTCCCAGCCAAAGAGATACTCGCGGCTCAAAAAATCAACCGAGATCGCTTCGTGGTCGGACAAGTCGGAGTGGTCATGGAAAAGAACGGCTTCGGCCAATGTTCCTAGATCGACGCCAAGCTGTTCGATAATTCCTTCGACATCCAGGTTCGCAAACAGTTGTGCGATTTGCGAGTGAGCATCCCCCAGCGTCGCGCGCAGCGCCGCTATCTCTTCAAGGATGCCTTCCGCGGTATTGTCGCCGTTTTGAAGCGCGTCCGCGACGGCTTGAGCGATCTGTTCGCGAGCACCTGTCGAGGCCAATCGTTCGGCCAGTCGTTCGGCCAGCTGAGTCGAGAAACGATCGACGCCCTCCGCATCACCAGCATCCCTTGAATCAAAGAACGCTCTCCAGAGTGACGCATCATGCACCGGATCGGACAGGGTCTCGACAGCCGAATCGAACAAGGCGAGCGGATCGTTTTCCTCGACTGATCGCGGCGAGGTCGTTTCAGGCAAGAGATTCTCACTCGTCGGACCAACGGATTGCTGAGCCGGGGCAGCGCCTTCTGATGCGGCCCCGGCGACCGGGCCGTGCGAATCTTGCGGCGGGTCGTTGATATTGAGCATCTGGCCATTGCGATACCGGTCGCCAGCTTCGTAGTGTCCACCGTTCTCAAGCGTTTCCAGCATCTCTTGGGCACCGCTCGGCGACATGTTCGGCGGAACATACCCAGCGTCGAGCGCTCTCCGCAGGCCGATCGCTCGCTGCTGCGGCGGCACGCTGCTTGTATCGCGACGGCTGTTCAGCCGGTTGATGACAAGCAATGCATCGCGCGGCGTCACAACCCCATCGCCGTCGATGTCCGTCGAGGAAGACTTCGGCGATCCGCTTTCGTCACCACGGTTCAACTCGTTGATCACAATCAAAGCGTCAGCCGGGCTGACGAAGCCGTCGTAATTCGCGTCTTCCGGATTCGCGAAGTTCTGTGGCGGGACTTCGGGCGCGACGAGATCGACAGCCAGCAACCGTCGCCCCTCGAGCGTTTCCATCGAGAGAAATCGGCGGCTGAGTCGTCTCTGGTGCCTGCGAGACATCCGTTGCTCCAAAGAAAAAGAAGTCGCGAAAGGACTTGTACCGTGTATTCTAGCACCGCTCGACAAGAGGGTCACGCATTTGGTCTGTCCGTAACTCGGGTTGTGAACGGCGATTAGGTGTTTTGGAGGAGAATTGACCGAGAGCGAAGAGACACCTGCGCGTCACTGCGTCGCGCACGTCATGACGTGCGTTACACTGGATAAAGGCAAGCGAAGCGACTGATCCCAAGGAAGCATCTCATCTTGAACACGCACTACCGCGAGCAACTCGCCATCGCCTTCACCCTGTTGATCGTCGCCATTGGCCGTTCGAGCGATGCCCAGGAAGGTAAGCATGGCGAGTTGCAGGCCGACTTCGGCGAACAACTGGCCCAGCTGGCGGACAAATGCGACGAACTGAAACTCCCCGACCAAGCCGCGATCACGCGCAACTGGCTCGTCGAACGAGGCTCGGATCGACAGTATTTGTTCATTGACGACGACACCGATCCGCATTTGCCGGCGGACGACGCCCCGGAACTCGTCAAATTCTGGCATCGCAAGTTCCTGCAACTGCGCGCGGAACATGCGGAAGTCTTGTTTGCAACGGCTGGCGAGTTCATCAACCGCGGTGATGGCACGACCGCGTATCAGTTGCTCTACGAGGCCCTGCATCACGATCCGACACACAAGGAGGCCCGCCGCGTGCTAGGCTTCGGTTCGCCTTCAACGAAGCGGATCGCCCGTCGATCGGGAACCAAGAATCACCCGGACTTTGGCTGGACGCGAGGCCGCTACTGGCAGATCGAGTCGGAACACTACCGCATCACAACCAATGCAAGTGCTGACGCCGGAGTGGAACTCGCCAGGAAACTCGAACATTTTCATGGTGTGTGGCAACAAGTGTTCTTTCGTTACTGGAGCGCCGACGAATCGCTCGCAGAACGATTTCGGGGCGGCAACGCCCGGCTGGGAACACGCAAGAAACTTGCCGTCGTGTTGTTCGCCGATCGTGACGAATACGTCAAGCAACTTCAGCGGTACGAACCTCAAATTGCCATGACGCTGGGCTACTACATGAAAGGCGAGCAGACCGCCTTCTTCTACGCCGGCGACGAGAGCGTCGAGCCGACGTGGTATCACGAAGCGACGCATCAGCTGTTTCAAGAGCTGGGCGACGCGATCGCGGATGTTGGCGAGATCTCGAACTTTTGGATCGTCGAAGGTATCGCAGTTTACATGGAATCGTTGGTCGCGCACGACGGTTACATGACGCTGGGCGGAGTCGATGCCGAACGACTTCAGTACGCCAGAGTTCGGGCACTGACCGGCGAGTTCTACTTGCCGCTGGCCGAACTGGTCCGGCTGGGACGCGAGGACTTGCAGCGTCATCAAGACATTCGCCACATCTACACGCAAGCCGCCGGGCTCGCTCATTTCTTAATGGATGGGACCAACCGGCAGCATCGCCAGGCGTTGGTTGACTTCATCACGTTGCTGTACTTGGGCCGCGCCGGACCGAACACACTGGCCGCGCGATGCGGCGTCGAGCTGGAAACACTCGACAAAGAGTACACCGCGTATCTTGTCTTGAAGGATGCGGATCTTGTTCAGCTGAGTCCGCCAAACGTCGTCAAGAACCTCGCGCTCGGCCACACGGAGGTGACGGACGCCGGAATCAAATGTCTTGCGGATTACACGGCACTCCAGTGGTTGGATTTGTCTTTTACCAACACGACCGACAAAGGCCTCGCGCACGTCGCCGGTGCCACCGGCCTGCGTCGATTGAACTTGGAAGGCACCGGAATCACGGACGATTCGCTCGAGGTCATTTCGCGTTTCCAGCAGCTTGAAGAGCTGGATCTCTCGGATACGAAGATTACCGATGCAGGTATCGCACGCTTGTCCAACATGCAACAACTTAAAGTGTTATGGTTGACCAAGACGCAGGTCAGCGACGCGTGTCTCGAGGGCCTACAAGAATCAAAGCAACTAGAGTTCCTTGAAGTCAGCCAAACGAATGTGACGGCGGACGGACTCGCGGCGCTGAAGGCGAAGCTCCCACAATTGAATCGACAATAGAACGCATCGGATCGAAACATGGACCAGCAGGCGAACGCCCGGCCTTGGATTCTCGCGGAGGCCAACTATGCCTACACGAAAGAAAACCCTTACCAAGTCGCCGTGCTGCCGCTGGGCGCGACCGAGCCGCACAATCTGCATTTGCCCTACGGCACGGATGTGTTCGAAGGGACGGTGATCGGTGAGCACATCTGCGCGGCGGCTCATCAACAGGGAGCCAAGGTCGCGCTGCTGCCGACGATTCCCTACGGCACCGAGACCAACTTGCGCGAGTTCCCGCTCGCCATGAATTTGAATCCGTCGACGCTGTTCCAGGTGATCAAGGATCTGGCGGCGTCGCTGGAAAAGTCAGGCGTCCGAAAGCTGTTGCTGCTGAACAGCCACGGCGGCAACGACCTGAAGCCGATGCTGCGCGAGCTGTATGGCACGACGAGCGTGCAGATCTTTTTGTGCAATTGGTATCAGATCATCGCCGATTTATATGGCCCGGTGTTCGAGAACCGCGACGATCACGCCGGCGAGATGGAAACGTCTTTCATCTTGGCGTACTTCCCGCATCTGGTGGCGAAGAACGCCGACGGAACGCTGATTGCCGACCAAGGCACAACCGCGACAAGCCGCTTCACGGCGATCAACAACGGCTGGGTCTCGATCACCCGCCCCTGGCACCTGCTCACCACCAACGCCGGTTCCGGCAACCCTCACGCCGCCACCGCCGACAAAGGCCGCCAGCTAATGGAAGTTCTCGTCGAACGCCTGAGCGGCTTTCTCGTCGAGTTGTCGAACGCCGAAATCGACGAGCGGTTTCCGTTCGCGTAGGGTGGGCTGTGCCCACCATCGGGAACGGTGGGCACCGCCCGCGCTACATCAGTTATCGCGCAGTCCGTTGTTACCGAAACACGATTGTAAAACTGCGTAGGATGGACTTCCAGTCCGTCCTTAAGCACCTTTCCGCGTGACTGGACGGACTGGAAGTCCATCCTACGCGGCTGCGGCCCTGCCACCCTACGAATTGCGCCGCCAACTAACCAAGGTCACAGGCGTACGACACGGCACGCTTGATTCGTTCAAGATCTTCCGTGGGAATAGATCCCCGTCGCTTGACGAGGCGGACCAGCGGGAGCGACGCAATACCCTGGACGTTTGCAACCGACTCGTTATCGACCAACGGGAGATGCCCAAGCGACACTTCGTACTAGCTGCCGCGGTTCTGTCGAGTCAAAGGAACGTAAATGAACAGGGAACGCGGCGGATCTGAATCGTCACGCGATAGGATCACGACCGGGCGAGTCTTTGCTGCCATCCCTAAATCTGCGAGCCACAGCTCACCGTGCTTCGGCTTGGCCACCATCGATGGTATCCAATACTTCTTGCTCGACAGCGCGAGAACGCATCAAATCAAGTGAGTCGTGATCGGCGAGTTCAATTATCTGCGCGACTAGTCGCGTCACCTCTCGAGCTGTTTCCACGTCCCCGTGTTGAAGCTTCTCGTCGAGTTGGATCGCTATCGTTGTCATAATCGCACCTCTGAACCTACTCGGATCGACGTTTGATCCCTAGGAACATTATAGCAAACTTGTAAACTCTCCGCGCTTACACAGGTTCGAGCTTAATCGGATAAGTATTCCCCGAAGCGAACTGCGGGACGTAGATCGCGCCGTCGGCGGCGACGACCAGATCGTGAGGATGCTGGAACAAGCCGCCTTGCTCGTGCATCGATTGGAGTTTGTCGTCGATGTATACCGGCGCGGCGGCTCCGATGTTCGAGACGATTCGGTAGCTGCGATCCAACACCGAGACGTAGCCGCGGCTGTCGCGGTCCTTGGGCCAGTTGTCGGCCAAGTGCGGGACGAAGAGGTGCTCGCCGACGATTTGGATCATCCGCGGATTCGAACCGGGCAGATGGATCTCGTCCAGCAGCTTGCCGTCCAACGACAGCCGTTTGATCGATTGTTGATCGCTCATGGCGATGATCATTTTCGGTTCGCCCGCGCCGCGTGTGTCGATCACGCCGCCATGCGGTCCCCAGTGGTCGATGCCTCCTTCGGGTCCACCGAAATAATGCAGCAGCTTGCCATCGCGGTCATACCGCAGGATGTAATCCTTGCCGTAGCCGTCCAGCACGAAGAAATCGCCGTCCGGCAGATGCAGCGTCCACGACGGTCGAAACTCGTTCTCGGCGGCGTATTTCCCCGTCGACTTGGGATACGTCAGCTCCATCAATACTTCGCCTTCCAGCGTCGTCTTGAAGACACGATTGATCGCGATGTCGGTGATGAACAGAACCTCGCGGTCGCCTTCGCGGACGATCTCCAAGCCGTGAGCGCCGGGAAACCGGTCGCCCCACTTCGCGATCAGCCGCCCGTCTTTGTCATAGACGATGACGTTGTTCGACGTGTGATCGGTCAGCAGATAGATGCGGCCCTGCGCATCGGTGACCATCGCGCTGCAATTCTTGACCGGCGTCTGGGCGTCGAGAACTCCCCAGCCCGGAACGGGGCGATACTTGAAATCGCCTTGCCCGAGGATCGGCACTTCGTCAGCGTCGGCGAAACATGTCTTGTTGCCGAGCGCCGCCGACGCGGTGATTGCGCCCGCCGCACACAGGAACGCTCGTCGTTCGAGTTCAAGTCGTGTCATTGGCAGACGCCCTCAATTGGTAAATACGATGGCCTTCCAAGGCCGTCGAGTCCTTCACGACGGCCTTGGAAGGCCATCGTACGAAGAATATGCAAACCTCCTAAAACAGTGGCGGCTTCCCAAGCTGGCGACGCAGGACGGCCCATTGGCCGGCGTGCATGATCCAGTGACTGCCTTGCATGCTGAACGCGGCGGCCACGTTCGGAGCATAGTCTTTCATGGCTTCCGGCGATGGCTTGTCGAGTTCTTCGTCCGACAGTTTTTCCAGCGCGGCCAACGTGCCGGCTCGCTGCGCTTGATAGAGTTGCAACAGTTCTTCTTTCGAGTCGAACGCGCTCGCATCGTCCGACTTCGCCGTTTCCTTGGTGTACCGCTCGGCAAAGCCGTCCGGCAGCGCCGGCAGCGAGCCGGGGGCGACCCCTTCAATCATCATCCGTTCGGACGCGATCAGATGTCCGATCTGCCACTTCAGATGATTACACTCGGGGTGCGGCCGCTGCAACATCTGTTCGTCCGTCAAATCCTGCAGGTATGCCATCGAGATCATGTCGCCCATATTGATTGACAATTTGATCGCGTCACGTGAGTTCATCGCTGTCTCCCTATCTGTTATCAATGGTGTAATCGTTGCCAGTCCTTCGGATTTTGACACAGCCTGGCGCGTTTCGCCATAGCTCGGCCCGTGGCAATCTGAATTAGAGAGGCTGGGCAATCCGGCATTCCCGAGCCGTTCCCTTCGCGGTAGAACTCTACGACAACGTGCGTGGTGAAAGCATCGCATCTGGTAGACGACGCACCTCGGTGATTTTCATGGGTGATTTTGATCTACATATCGCGAGTACGCTGGGTCTCTTGCTTGGCGTTTGCCTGGCGGCAGGCGTGTTCGCGGATCTGCTGCACTTGCCCAAGGTCACGGCGTACTTGCTCGTCGGGTTGCTTGTCGGCCCGAGCGCGCTGGACTGGATTCCCGCGAGGCACGTCGAGTTGTTTGGGCCGGTGTTGAAGTTGGCGATGGCGGTCGTCTTGTTCAACCTGGGCTGCGAATTCACGTTCACGAAGGTGCGTCGTGTGGCCGCCCATTGCCTCGCGTTATCGGCGGCAGAGATCGGGGTGACTTGCGGGCTCGTTACCGTGGGCCTGTGGGTGTTCGGCTGCTCGGGCAGTATGGCGCTGTTGCTGGGTTGTCTCGCCGTCGCCACGGCACCGGCCACGACGATCCTCGTCCTCAAGGAATTCCGCAGCGAAGGTCCGGTCACCGAGAGTACCGGATTTCTGGTGGCGATGAACAACTTCGCGTGCATTGTCCTGTTCGAGCTGGCCTTCCTGGCGATCCAGCTTGTTCAAGGGAAGCTCAACGTTCCAATCGGACATCAACTCGGCGTCCTATCGCAAAACATTGCCGGTTCAATGGCACTTGGCGCAGCGGGCGGATTGATCGTCAGTTACGGATGCGGTTTGCTGAACATGAAGCGGTGGCTGGTGTTGCTGGTCGCCGCGACGACCTTTCTGCTGGGCGTCTGCGAGTCGTTTGACATCCCTTACATGTTGACGTTCCTCGTGATGGGAGTGACGGTCGCGAACACATCGGACATGGCGGGCAAGATCGTTGACGAGTTGGACCACTTGTCTGGGCTGTTGGCGGTTCTGTTCTTCGCCGTCCACGGAACCGAGTTGGACGTGTATGCGTTCGTCGCGGTTGGCAAGATCGGAGCGATCTACATCGTCTGTCGAATTGCGGGCAAATGGCTCGGTGTGTATGGTGCGGCACGAGCGACGCGACAGCCCTTGGAGGTCCGCCATTGGCTCGGCAGTTGTCTGTTCGCACAAGCCGGCGCCGCGATCGCGTTGGCAACCATCGCCGTGAATCGTGATCCCGAATTGGGCAAGCCCATCCAAGACATCATCCTGGGGTCGGTCGTGGTGTTCGAGATTATCGGGCCGCTGTTCATTCGGCAGTCGCTGTTGCGGACGGGCGAAGTCCCCCTGGCTCAAGCGATTCATCACACGAGCAGCACGCCGCTCGGGCAGCTTCGTTCCGTGGCGGATCGGTTCAGGGCCGCGCTGAGCAAGTCGCCACCAACGAATCCCACGAACAGCAAGGTGAAGGTCAGCGATCTGCTCCGCAAGAGCAAGGGGCTGAACCAGTCAGCAAACTTCGAAGAAATCATCGCCTACATCGAACATAGCCATGACAATACCTATCCGGTGGTCGACGATCGCCGGCAAGTCGTCGGCGTCATCCGCTATCCGCTGTTGAGCAACGTCATGTTCGACAACAGCGTGACTCAACTCGTTCGCGCCGAGGACTTGGCGACCGAGACCGACGCGTTTCTATACCCCGACGAGCCGGCAACGCATGCGTTCGAGTTGTTTCAAGCCGAGACGGACGACTGCATCCCGGTGGTCACTCGCGCCGAGCCACACGAATTGCTCGGCGTCGTCCGCCGCAGCGACGTCATGCACGCGCTGATCACCCAACATCGCAAGACCAAGTAGCTCAAGGTGAAAGTGAGCTGTGCATTCCGCACCGGCTCGAACATTTGCCGACCTGGGTTCGTGCCGGCGGCTTGACTTGCCTCTTACGCTACGCGGGATTTACCAACCGAGCATCCCGAAACTCGCGAGATAGTTCCCGCACTACCAACTCGGGATCATCTTCACGGTGCGCGATCGCTTCCTTCAGTTGCGGAATATAGTACGAGTACTTTGACCGATCTCGATTGAAGACGTATGTGTCGACCAAATAGTTCAACGCCCCGCGGATTTCTGAAAAGCTGGCCTCGAACAATTGTGCCCGAACACGATCGATGACCGTTGCTTCGGATACACTGGTCTCCCCACTTTTGGCGCAGGCGTAGATAATGATCCGCTCAAGATCGGGCATATTCGAGTCTTCGACAATCTGCAGCAACGTGCTGACGAACTTATCGCTGATTGCGACCGCCGCCACATCATCTGCACGAACGACTCGCCGGTTTTGATCCTTATCAAGCTGTCTAATCAGCAGGTCACAGAAGAACTGCAAGAGCCAGGGAATTGTCGAGCCAGCTTTAAGAATGAGGTCGATTGTTCCGGCGCCTTGAAAGCGGACGCCGATTCGAGCCATCGGTTTTGCAACCAAGCTGCGTGCTTCAATTTCGCTTAACGGACCCAAGTTGATCGGGTCAACCAAGTTGAAAAGGTGCGAAGCCCGGTCGTTCGTTCGTTGCTTCAGTCTCCGATAGCCGCTCAATACAAATCGGACTCGTCCTTCGTTGGCAAGAGTTCTGGCAAGTCGTTCAAACCGCACGGCTTCCTGGGCGTCAAGCAAATCATCGACTTCGTCAATCAGCAAGAGATAGCGGTTTGCGCCGCGCCGGATAACGCCGAGCAAGCAATCCAGAAATCCTTGTATGTCACCGTGTTCCACGCAGTCGACTAAATTGCCGATATTCGCTTCGGAGATAGCTGGCGAAAAGGCATCAATGAGCGTCCAGCAAAACTGCTCAAGTTGCCGGCAATTCGAGGCGTCCATATACAGAGCCGTTGTGTTCTCGATCAGCTTGTTCTCATTAACCTCTCTGCGCACCTGATGTAGTAAGGAACTCTTGCCAATCTGACGTGCGCCGACAATCGAAAAGTTGGTTCCTTGCGTTTCGAGAATCCTGCGCAGCTCAACTTCACGACCAAAAAAAACATCTCGCCCAACCGGACCGCTAAACTTGTACGGAGAGACGAGTCGGAGGGGAACACTACTCATAAGTTTGTCGCGAAAGACTCGCTCGGGGCTTTCTGCAACGCCGATCTGTCTCAAACTGTCATCTGTCAAGCAGACGAAATCGGAACGAGAAACGATCGTCCGAAGCTGAGATTCGAACCCCGTGGAATCTCCAATCGCGATGACGACAAGTAGGTCAGCACGGGTTGACTTTGAAATGCCTTCCACGAGTTCCAACTGTTTCTCTCGCGACGATTCGGCATTGACCGCAACCATGCCGATCTGGACGGTTCGATTCGGAAAGATCCCAGCAGTAGTGTACCACTCTATGGCAGCACTGGGCGACGCGTCATCAAACACTACGCTGGGTTCGTGTTCGGCACTCTCCAGATGCACATATTCACCCAGAATTTCGATCAGTCGAGACTTCGACCTGACTTGATGCCACGGCTCGCGAACGGCTTCCTTGTAAGCTTCGGCGATGCGCATAGCACGCCTCATGTCGAATCCCTGGCGAGTTCGCAGAATTTCCCCCAGCTTATGAGCGACCTTATCGAAGTGGCGTGAGTTCTCGATTAGCGCTAGGTGCTCTAAGGGAATTCGACCAAAAATTTCTAATGCGTTCTCCGCCAGGTAGCGATCCGGTTCTACTTCGAACCCAGGGGCAAGCAGAAGTACGCCTTTCAGTTCGCCCAGGGTAGCCACGGCTTGGGGAAGTTGGGAAGTAATTACATGTTCAACAATTTGCGTACATTCGCCAGGGTTCACAAAGACGTAGGGGAAGAGTGGGTATTTGACGCGCAGATGCGCGTTCAGAAAGTCTGCCCGTACTTCTTGCTTGTCGTCTGGCGTTATTTCTTGCAGAGCTTGTGCGAGATAGAAGAGTGTCAGTTCGGCCTGCTTTATGCTCACGGACGACATAGTTCTGACTCCAGTTTCGAACTTGCAGCGTAATACCGAACTGTTGCGAGCGCTGCAATTGCTTCCGATCTATCGAGCGCTGAGGGCAGGACATTACACTCCGTCCCCGGAAAGGTGTAGATCTCTGCCAGGAGGGCTCTCTTAAAAAGCGGATAGGCCTTTGCGATGGGGCCGCCGAGAATGACGCATTGTGGATCCTGGAAATTAATAATGCCGGAGATGGTTCTGCCGAGGTGTCCACCGATCTGTTCAAACTCGGCGTCCAACTGGATTTCTTTGTTTAATGCGGCGGTTACAACATCATGATACGACTGGAAGTCTTGCAACGTACGCTTCTTTGCAACCTCCAGTAGGTGCCTCCCCGAGGTAACGGTTTCGAGGCAGCCAATGTTCCCACAATTGCAGCGGTCGCCGTGCGGATCGACACGCTGGTGCCCGACCTCTCCAGCCAGCCCACGCGACCCGCGATTCAACCTGCCTTTCGTAAAAATCCCACAACCAACACCCGTGCAGAGCCGGAACACAACGAAATCGGAGAAACCCTGTGCTGCGCCGTACAGCCACTCCGCTAACGCCATCGCGTTTCCATCGTTCTCCAACTCGACCTCGATTTCGTGCCCAAGTAGCTCGGCCAAGAGTTCCGATAAGTGCGTTGCCAGCGGTTGACCTTTAAGATGTTCGAGAGCGGGCGCGAACCCCACCGAGATTCGCGGTTCTGGAACCGTGACAGGGACGACGACGCCGCATGCGGTAATCTGTTCCGGCGTAACTAGCCCCTCAGCTCGCCGGAGCACCTCTCGAACCGCCCTCTCGCACTCGCGCAAGAACTCTTCATAGGGCTGACTCGCTCGCGTCGCATTGCAACGAGTGCTGCTGTGAGCGAGTATCTTCCCATCGGGCCGCGTAATGGAAGCACCGTACGAGGCTGCACCGATATGAAGCCCCAGCACCAGTGCGTTGTCTTCCGGGCTTGAACCAGAAACGGAGAAATGACTAGTCGAAGCTCGATTTCCGCCGACCTCTGCGTCTGACACTTTAGTACTCCAGTCGATGGTTGCTGCCGCTCCCAGAAGCCCGGATTCACGAGGGCGAACGCTGGGCACGATTGTTGCAACGTCTCGTGTTGCATCGAACGAGCAGAACTTTTTCACACTCGATTGTATACCCTTCTCCAAGAGGGGGAAAGCATGTGCAATTCCGCCGGATAGAACCACTACATCTGGATTAAAGACGTCGATCAACGTCGCGATACCGCGTCCCAGGATGCGACCTGTAGAGTGGAAAGTTGCCAACGCGACTTGATCGCCATCGTGCGCCGCTGCGGCAAGAGAGCCGACATCCGACCAAGGTGCCTTGACGTCGCGTCTCCCAGCCTTTTGCGCCGAAGACTTTAGCAAGCGTTTGGCCGTTCGCAGGATACCGTCTCGACCGACGTACGCTTCAATACACCCGTATCGCCCGCATCCACACTTGCGCCGTCCGACACTTGGAACCTTCACATGTCCAAATTCGGCGGCCATGTTGCTGGCTCCCCGTAGCGGTTGTCCGTCGATGACAACACCACCGCCGACGCCGGTTCCTAGGGTCAGCGTCAGCAACACTCGAGGCTTTCCCCAGCCGCCGTAGTAGTATTCACACATTGCGGCAGCGGTCGCATCGTTCTCAAGGTTGGCTGGGACTTCAAGCTCGGCGGCAAGAAAATCCGTCAATTGGAACCCGCTCAGGAACGGAATGTTCGGCGAGGAGATGATCTTACCTGCATCGCGATCCACGAGGCCCGCACAGGCTACGCCGACGCCGACAATTCTCTCGCGCTGGCAGTTGGCCATTTGACGGCTCAACTGCGAGACGTCTATTAGTAACGAGGCAGGATCCGAATAGTTTGCAATGCGGATCGAGTCGTGGGCCAGGATTTCACCGTTCTTAACCAGGCCGACCTTGACGTCGGTACCCCCAATATCCACTGCAGCGATAACTGGCATGTTTCATTCCTTACGCAAATTCCGTGATGATGAAATTGTTCAATGTTTTCTGACCAAGATTCGGGTATCGAAATTCATTCACTCTCACCTCCTGGCGCAACGAGACCCAGCTCAATCATCAGCCAGGTGGCGTATATCTTCGCGATGAGTCGGTAGACCACTTCTGATGTGGGTGGGTTCAAATGATCTTCCGGCTGGTAGGTCTTGTAGAAGCAGGCCAGCATTGTCTCGTCGATACTGGGCGCTCGCGTCTCCAAAAAGCCCTGAAAGCGTTGCGAGATCGTCTCGTAGAGCTTGGCTAAGTCCGCAGGGCCTTCGTACTCATCTTGAAAAGTTTCGAGGATCTCGTGCATACCTACAGTGACTTCTTGTCGAGCATCATTCTCAAGGTGCCGATCCAAAATGATCGCGGCGACCAAGGGAAACTCAAGGAGCAGTTGTTCGAGGTCCGTCAATCCTGTTGGGACTTGGTTAACAACTCCATGTGCCGCAACGAACATTTGCCGAATCAGAGGCGAGCGGAAGTCGAAGCGGTTCGTGGTGATTGACTTGCGCACTGCGCCGCGCGCAACCAACTGAGCCACTCCGGGTTTCGTGAGGAAGGGAAGAACACTGTCGTGTTCGGTCAAGCGGCGTAGAACGGCACGCGATTCGGTCGAGAGGGAACCTACATCGAGCATGTGCGAAACAGATTTTGGTTGCGTCTCAAAGCAGTCCAGAACGCCCGTGGCAATGTCGGTCGGCGTGATCTCGGTGCCATTGGTTAGCATGTAACTCCTGATGCAGATGTCTTGCACAAGCGCAATATGCCCGTGCGTCAATGTGTACAGATAGTTCATTGCATCTGCCGTGATCGTCCGCTCCGGCGTGAAGCTCTGTGCAGTTCTTAGGAACTGTTGCAACTCTGCGGGCGTCAGATCTGTCAACTCATACTCAGCGGCGACGTTAAACGGGCTTACCTCCCCTAGGTACACTGCCGCTGGTCGATCAGTCGCCAAAAGCATCACTGAGAGTCGGGACAAGGCAGATGTTGAGCGGGTCGCGTGGATAGCCCGCAGAAAGCGGAGGAATGCGCCCTTGAGTTCCGGGTGGAGACTATCGATCTCATCACAAACTAGGAGAACGACTTGGAAGTCGCTGAGCATTTCACACAAGCCGCGCAGTACACGGCGAAGTTCATCCAAGTTTCGCGGCTGCGAAGACTTCAGGAACTCAACCGTCTCACTGCGGAGTTTTGCGGGGAGCGCTCCTTCAGCGACAGCGAGGGAGTCATCCAGTGCCGCTGGTAGAGCTGCCACGAAATCGGATTCCGTGCAGTTCCCGGCCAGGAACTGGAGATCGAGGTATAGCGGAAGAACTTTGCTGGAGGGGCCTGAGAACTCCGAGATAGCCTCAGAACTCCTGACTTGGGCTCCACGACTTTGTCTTTTGAGATTCGTGTTTCTTGGAGTGGTGCA